>CAVDGK010000148.1:0-5067 GCA_963607995.1 Oscillospiraceae bacterium
TCATACGGACAGAACCGATCTTAACATTTTGTGTTGAAACCAGAGAATCTTTATCAAAGAGGGAAATCTGGACAGATCCGCCTCCCAAATCCACAATGGCCGTCCCGGTTTCAATGTATTTCTTAAATTCTGTCCCCTTTGAAGCAACCGCTTTGTATCCCAGGAACCGTTGTTCAGAGTTTGATATGACATCAATCTGAATTCCCACATTCTGGTAAACAGATTCAATGACCACTGCCCGGTTCTTGGCTTCTCTTAAAGCTGATTTAGCACAGGCACGATAATCCGTAACACCGAATTCAGCCATTATTCTCTTATAATCTGTCAGAATCTCCAGGAGACTATTTAACTTCTCCACCGTGATTTTCTTAAGATTAAATGTATCGCTTCCCAGCTCAAGGCGGCTTCTCACGGATGTGAGGGGTTTTACGCCATTCTTAAGTATTTCAAAGATCTCCATCGATATATTGTAAGAACCGATGTCGATTGCTGCAAAGGTAATGCCTGCCATCTCTAAGCCTCCTGTCCAAGTAAGTAATCAATAAACTGCTGGGCAATTCGTCCCGAGAAGCCGCCATGGGCAACCTCCCATTTATTTGCTTCAAGAAGAAGTTTATCCTCATCCATCTTAATGCCGGCTCTTTCAGCCAGTGTAAGAATGATTTCGTTATATTGCTTTTTGTTTGGCGAAGCAAAGTAGATGGTTACGCCAAAACGGGCTGACAAGGACAGTTTTTCCTGTACCGTATCTGACGTATGCATATCATTTTCACGCCGCATATCCTGCTTGTCGGTATAATCTTCCCGCACCAGATGACGACGGTTTGATGTGGCATAAATCAGAACGTTCTTAGGTTTCTTCTCAAGATCTCCTTCTATAACAGCCTTCAGGTATTTATATTCAATCTCAAATTCTTCAAATGAAAGATCATCCATGAAAAGAATGAATTTGTAGTTTCTGTTTTTAACATAATCGATAATGGCATTGATATCCTTGATCTGATGTTTAAAGACCTCGATAATGCGAAGACCTTTATCATAATACTGATTCAGGATTGCCTTGATGCTGGAGGATTTTCCTGTGCCGGCATCACCAAACAAAAGGCAATTATTAGCCTGACGGCCATACACGAAAGCTTCTGTATTATCAATAAGCTTCTTTTTGGCGATCTCATATCCCACCAGATCATCCAGATTAACATGGGCAATATTGGTAATAGGAAGAAGTTTCGGCTGATCCTTTTCATCATGCACAATACGGAAAGCCTTGTGGAGGCCAAGCTTGCCCACACCATATTCCTTGTAAAACTGCTCCATATCAGCTTTGAATTCTTCATCACTTTGAGCCTTGCTCAGTTCCACAGAAAGCTCGCAGATACGATCCCGAATACGGGTATTATATAAAATGCGGTCATTTGGATTTGCTTTAAAAGACGTAACCGCCCCGCTCTGAGCTGAACCAAGAATACGACCCAGTTCTCCCAGATCATAATCGAAAATCTTCTTAAAAATATGAAAGTCATGAAGTGCTACATCGTTAATACTGCCCTCGACACAACCTTTCACTTCCGCTGAACGGCTGAAAGCATTTTCGCAATTAACAAGCTTGTAAGTCAGATAATCATGCCACAGATTACCATAGAACCCATAAGAAGCGGCCATCTCGATCAGTCGTCCAACACAGCTGTAAAAGAGTTTTTTTCTTTCACTCTCATCCATGCTATTGTCTTCCAGGCTGTTGATCATGGCCGTCATATCCCGGAAAATATCATCCTCCGGTATTTCTCTATATAAAATAAGATTATCTGCATTAATCATTTTTATTTTTCTCCTTTTGATAATCACGGCTAATGGCCATAAGGGTTTCAAAAAGCCGTGCAATACCATCCGCCATAAGTTCATCAGAAGCTGATGCTCTCATGGCATTAATCTTTTCTTTTTCACGACTGCTGTCAAGAATAGGCAGATTATTGGCCTTTTTGTAATCTGCAATTTCTGATGCCACACCCATTCGTCTTTCGAAAAGTGACTGCATGGCCTTATCTATTTCATCAATCTCAACACGCAGTTCTTTCAAATCTCTCATATCATTCTCCATCAACCTGAGCAGGCTGTTTTTGCATTTAATTTCATAGTTTTTTTCCTAAATATCTTTTTTAATTATAAAATTAAACCCCTTCTTTGTAAACCTAAAGGACCCCAATTAGACCCTTTTGAAATGGTAAAAAGTTCGTAAAATTAATTGTCATTTTATTATTTTTCTTCTTGATTTAAAAAGTGCTTTATATTATTATGTTGAAGATTTAGGAACTTTTAACTTCGGATATGATCCGACTATCTTTGAAACGTTTCATGTCGGTTTTCTGACTCCGAAAAAAACTTTAATCCAAGATTAATGAACTTAGAGGAGGTTATATGGCACCAAGACATTTGATGAGCCCTCTCGACTTCTCCGTTGAAGAGCTGGACAAGCTTCTTGATCTGGCTTCAGACATTGAAAAAAATCGCGAGAAATACGCTCACCTCTGTGAAGGCAAAAGACTTGCAACTATGTTCTTTGAACCAAGTACCCGTACACGACTTTCTTTTGAAGCAGCCATGATGAACCTTGGCGGCAAGGTCCTTGGTTTTCACTCAGCCGATTCATCTTCAGCTACCAAAGGCGAAAGCGTTGGCGACACCATGCGGGTTGTTTCCTGCTATGCCGATATCGCAGCCATGCGTCATCCGAAGGAAGGTGCACCGCTCGTTGCATCCCTTCGTTCCCTTATTCCGGTCATCAATGCAGGCGACGGTGGTCACCAGCATCCCACACAGACTCTTACCGATCTTTTAACGATTCGTTCCCTTAAAGGTCATTTTGATGGTTTGGTTATTGGTCTTTGCGGCGATCTTAAATTCGGCCGTACCGTCCATTCCCTGATTGAAGCATTAAGCCGTTACAACAACGTTAAATTTGTTCTCATTTCTCCTGAAGAACTTCGTGTTCCCAGCTATGTTCGCGAAGGCATGAAAGCAAAAAATATTCCTTTTGAAGAAGTTGTCCGTTTGGATGAAACAACCATGAAGGATCTTGATATCCTTTACATGACCCGTGTTCAGAAAGAGCGTTTCTTCAATGAAGAAGATTATGTCCGCATGAAAGACTTCTACATTCTGGACAAAGCTAAAATGGCTGTTGCCCCGGAAAAGATGATGATTCTCCATCCCCTTCCCCGTGTAAATGAAATTGCTGTGGAAGTAGATGATGACCCGAGAGCCCAGTACTTTGCTCAGGCCCAGTATGGTGTCTACGTCCGTATGGCTCTTATTCTGACTCTTTTAGGAATCGAGGTGGCATAATGTCAAACAATTATGAACTTTCTATTGGTGCAATTAAGGAAGGCATTGTACTGGACCATATCAAAGCCGGTTATGCCATGACGATTTACCGTGATCTTCATTTAAAGAAGCTGGACTGTACCGTAGCCATTATCAAAAATGCCCGTTCCAATAAGTTAGGACGTAAAGACATCATTAAAGTTGAATGCCCTGTTGATTATCTTGACCTTGACATCCTTGGTTTCATCGATCACGACATTACCGTTAATGTTATCAAAGACGGAAAGATCATCGAAAAGAAAGCACTGACTCTTCCTAAAAAGATCGTCAATGTTATCTCCTGCAAGAATCCCCGCTGCATCTCAACTGTCGAGCAAGGTCTTGACCAGGTCTTCATTCTGGCTGATGAAAAAAATGAAGTTTACCGTTGCCGCTACTGTGAAGAAAAGTACACCGGTAAAAAATAAAACTTAAAACAAAAGAGGAAAATCGCCGAAACGATTTTCCTCTTTTTTATATTGCTTCGTGTTTTGTGAATTTGCATTGGCCTAAAAACGGTTATTTTTAATCTTTCTTACCGCCTATTTTATCAAACCGCACGATTTTATAGCTGATAAGATAAAATACAATGGCACAGACAACACCGGCAAAAGCATCAATGACACTGTGCTGTTTAACAAACACCGTTGAGATGCAGATCAGAATGGCCAGGATAACCACAAACCATGTTATTTTTTTATGTTTTTTCCTCTGGGTTCTCCAAGTAGGAACAATGGCAACCAAAGATCCATACACATGAAGAGATGGAAAAACATTGGTAGGTGTATCCGCTGCATAAAGTCCCCTCATGATGCCGTTCCAAAATCCCGGGCCCGAAACATCCGGTCTTAAATTAAGACCATTAGGCCACACAAGAGAAATCACAATAAAGAAAATAACACCCAGGGCCAGCATCAGAATAAAGCTGTAATATTCCACGTCATTTTTTTGGAATAAAGCATAATAAGCCATGGTCACCCCTACCAGCGGAAACCACATATAATAAGGAATAATAAACTGGGGCCAGAACGGAATATAATCATCGATAAAAGAGTGGATAATATGAAGATTGGCCGGTTCAAGACTTTCAATCCATGAAAATGTTACAAGGTAAATAACCACACAAACCAGAACAATCCACATTCTTTTCCACTTTTTATTAAATTCAATTCCTAAGAATCCCCAGAGTTTACTTAAAGCCTTTCCCATTATTTCCCCTCTCTGTTCTGATGATATATTTTCCTATGAACTATGAGAAACTCGCTTCGTGAGTTTCTCATGTTATCACGGCAGTCGCCTAAGTCTCGTGCAAGCACGGACCTCGGCCCGTTGCTTCGCGTAAACTAAAATGTTGGAGACAACTCTTGCCCCCAACTCTTTTGTAAGCAGTGTTCTGCTTTCATTATTCTTTTTATAGGCAGGCAGAACTGTAAGCCGGGTTCTGTCGTGTACGGTCATCTGTCTAGCCCGTCCGTTGTCGGACGGATCGAGCAACCTACCTGAAGCATGACGGGCCGCCATATCACTTCTTCTCGGTCTTGCTTCGGATGGGGCTTGCATATGCCCGTCCCGTTACCGTGACGGCGGTAGTCTCTTACACTGCCATTTCACCCTTACCGCATTCGCGGCGGTATCATTTCTGCTGCGCTTTCCTGAGGGTTACCCCTACCGGACGTTATCCGGCATCCTGCCCTATGAAGCCCGGAC
>CAVDGK010000149.1:0-5033 GCA_963607995.1 Oscillospiraceae bacterium
TGTCTGTTGACGGGTCCTTCTGCACAGGCGGTGCCGTCTGCATCATGATGATGCTTTCCGGCCATAATGTCTGGATCAGCATGCTGGTGGCCTTCCTGGCTGGCACTCTGGCAGGTCTTGTAACCGGTATCTTCTGTACCTTCATGGGGATTCCTACCATCCTGGCCGGTATATTAACCCAGCTTGGACTCTACAGCATTAATCTGAAGATCATGGGCAAGTCCAACCAGGCTATCAACGTTGACAAGTACGATCTTCTGGTCTCCCTTCGCTTCGTTAAAGATGCCAATCTTCTTAAGAATGTTATTTTCATCGTGGCTGTGATCATCGTTGTCCTGATCATTCTTTTGTACTGGTTCTTTGGAACGGAACTTGGTTCCTCCATCCGCGCCACAGGCTGCAATGCTCAGATGTCCCGTGCTCAGGGTATTAACACCAGCCTCAATCAGATCCTGGGGCTGATGCTTTCTAATGGTCTGGTGGCTTTCTCCGGCGCTCTTCTGTGCCAGTATCAGGGTTTTGCCGATATCAATATGGGACGTGGTGCCATCGTTATCGGCCTTGCCGCTGTCATTATCGGTGAAAGCGTTTTCCATTTCCTGAGTTGGAATTTCGGTCTCCGTCTTTTAAGCGTGGCCATCGGTTCCATCGTTTATTACCTGGTTTTGCAGTTCGTTATCTGGCTGGGAATCGATACCGACTTGCTTAAATTGTTCTCTGCTCTCGTTGTTGCCATCTTCCTTTCCGTTCCGACTTTCAAAGCCCGCTTCTTCAACAAGGCTAAAGCCGGAAAAAATAGTAAAGGAGGGAATCAATAATGCTGGTTGCTAAGAATATCGTCAAAACATTCCATGCGGGAACGCCTAACGAAAAAAAAGCACTGCAGGGTGTCAATCTTACATTAAATGATGGTGATTTCGTTACCATTATCGGCAGTAATGGTGCCGGTAAATCAACCTTTCTGAATGCCCTGGCCGGTGTCTGGCCCATCGATGATGGGCAGATCCTGATCAATAATAAAGACATCACAAAAATGCCGGAGTATAAGCGGGCCGCCTTTTTAGGCCGTGTTTTCCAGGATCCCATGAACGGCACCGCTGCTACCATGAATATCGAGGAAAATCTTGCCCTGGCAAAACGCCGCGGCAAACACCGTTCTCTTAAAATCGGTATTACGGCTGCTGAACGGAAAGAATATAAGGAAGCTTTAACCCAGCTGGGGCTTGGCCTTGAGGACCGCATGACCAGCAAGGTTGGCCTCCTTTCCGGTGGTCAGAGACAGGCTCTGACGCTTCTCATGGCAACGCTTCAGAAACCGGAACTTCTGCTTCTGGATGAGCACACAGCGGCTCTCGACCCGAAGACAGCCCACAAGGTTTTGAAGCTGACCAACGAACTGGTGGAGAAGCTGAATCTGACAGCTTTGATGGTTACGCACAATATGCGGGATGCCATTCAGACCGGCAATCGTCTGATCATGATGCATGAAGGCCGGATCATTTATGATGTGGCCGGTGAAGAGAAGAAAAACCTTCAGGTTGATGACCTTCTTCATAAATTCGAAGAAGTGGCCGGCGAAGAATTCTCCAACGACAGGATGATTCTTTCTAACTGATGTAAAAAAAATACAAAGCCCCCAATCGACAGATACTGCATCTGAAGTTTGGGGGTTTTGTTATGGATTCTTAGGATTTGGCTCAATAACATCAGGCGCAAGCTGTGCCATATTTCTTCCTATTGCTGCCATATATGACTTTCATTTTTAGCCGTTTCTTTTCTTACTCTTTTTTATATTTTCGATTTCATCAAAGATATAATCATTCAAAACCTTAATATAGGTTCCCTTCATACCGGAAGAACGGGATTCGATGACACCGGCACTTTCAAACTTCCGCAAGGCATTGACGATGACAGATCTGGTGATGCCCACCCGGTCTGCAATCTTGCTGGCCACCAGATTGCCTTCCATACCATCCAGTTCATCAAAGATATGGATGATGGCTTCCATTTCCGAATAGGAAAGAGTTGAAAAAGCAGACTGGACAACTTGAATACGTCTTTCATCTTCTGCATTTTCTTCATCTACAGAGCGCATCATTTCAAGTCCCACCACCGTGGTGCCATATTCACTGACAATAATGTCATCAATATCATAGGTGGAATTTTCCCGATAAGCAAAGACCGTGCCCAGTCTTTCACCGGCGATTTCAATGGGATTGATAATGCCCACCATTTTGTCCACGCCATTTTCTTCAAAGCCCAGCATGGAGAGATTTACATTTTCTTTGGTAGAAAGTACCCCCAGGAGACGTTCATTGAAAAGAGGATCCACAAATTCCCCTACCTCCCCGGCAATCATTTCCCTCAGCACATGCACTTCCGGTGCCTTGCCAAGGCCCAGAACTTTACCTTTGCGGCTGATGACTAATATATTGGAACTTAAGGTTTCCACCAAAACCTCACAGATATCGTTAAACACAACTTTGGTCGTATTTGTATTATGAAGAAGCTTATTGATTTTTCTTGTTTTGTCTAATAATTGAACACTCATGAATTTTTCCTCTTTGCTTCTTATTTAAAAACTTCTTTAAGGTTAATGGAATTTTTCTCCTGCCATCACCATAGGTACTGGATTATCTCTAAATTCAAAACGTTTAATAATGATTCGGCCCTCGCCTTTCTTTGTATCTTTCTTTATTTTGACACAATTCACAATCAAAAGCCGTTCTTTACACAAAATTTTAGCACAAAAATAAGCTGTCAGCACAAAAAACTGACAGCTTAAGACACAATTTATGATATTTTCACAAATTTTGATACCTGTTTTTTACAGAGATGCCGATGATATGAAACCTCTTCGTCTTTTGACTACTCTGATGGCATATTTTCCTGATAACCGCAGTTCTGGTCAGAGCAGACTATCTTCTTGCCTTTTTCGATCATGTACTGACCGCATTTAGGACAAGGTTTATCTGACGGCTTAGCCCAGGACATGAAATCGCAGTCCGGATAGCTGATACAGCCAAAATACCGACGGCCTTTCCGAGTCCTCTTAAGGACCACATCGGATCCGCACTTAGGACATTTTACGCCGATTTTTTCAAAATAAGGCTGGGTATTGCGGCACTCCGGAAATCCAGGACAAGCCAGGAATTTTCCATGGGGACCATATTTAATCACCATATTCCGACCGCAGTTTTCGCATACCACATCCGATTCTTCATATTTAATCTGGACATGCTCCAATTCTTCCTGAGCAGCCTTGACAGCCATCTCCAAATCCGGATAGAAATTCCGCACAACAGTCTTCCATTCAATCTTGCCTTCAGCCACGGCGTCCAGCAAAGCTTCCAGATTGGCGGTAAAATCCGTATCCACGATAATGGGGAAAGCCTGCTTCATGAGATTATTAACAACCTCACCAAGCTCTGTGATATAAATATTTTTCTTTTCCACCGTCACATAATGACGGGCTAAAATCGTGGAAATCGTCGGTGCATAGGTACTGGGACGGCCAATGCCTTTTTCTTCCATAGCACGGACCAGGGATGCTTCTGTATAATGTGCGGGCGGCTGGGTGAAATGCTGCTCTTCCTTATATTCTTTATAGGAAAGAACTGTATCCTTGGTCAGCTTCTTAAGAATGGCACTGCCTCCTGCTTCCTTATCTTCATCGCTGGCATAGACATTAAGGAAACCGGCGGAACGAAGGTAAGAACCCGGTGCATGGAATTCATAACCATTGCCTGTAATATGAACATTTAAAGTATCATAAACAGCCGGTGTCATACGGCTGGCCACGAATCGCTTCCAGATCAGCTGATAGAGGCGGAACTGATCCCGGGTCAGGGATTCTTTCACCTTAACCGGTGTCCGCTCTACATCGGTAGGACGAATGGCTTCATGGGCATCCTGGACATTATTATTGCCGACGCCGCTGCTCTTTCTGCCTTCTCCTACATTTTCAGCACCATATTCCCGCTCTACATATTCCCTTGCCTTTGCATCGGCTTCTTCGGAAATACGGGTTGAATCGGTACGCAGATAGGAAATAAGACCGACGGTACCGCTGCCTTTGATATCCACACCTTCATACAGCTGCTGGGCGATACGCATGGTCTTTGAAGTTGAAAAATTCAAAGTCTTGGCGGCTTCCTGCTGCATGGTGGAGGTTGTAAAGGGAAGCGGCGCTTTGCGAACACGCTCGGACTTCTTTATTTCCTTAATGGTAAAATCAGCATCTTTGATTGCTTCTAAAATCTCTTCCAGCTGGGCACGGGATTCAATATTAATCTTCTTATCCGTTCCATAGAAAGATGCTGTCAGTTTATTTTTTTCACCTTTAACGGCAAAATCCACATCCAGTGTCCAGTATTCTGACGGGACAAAGGCGTTGATCTCGTCTTCCCGATCTCCAATCATGCGGAGAGCAGCTGACTGTACACGACCGGCAGAAAGACCTCTCTTTACCTTAGCCCAAAGGACAGGGCTGATGCTGTAACCAACCATACGGTCCAGGATACGTCTTGACTGCTGAGCATCCACCAGATTCATGTCGATGTCTCTGGGGTGCTTCAAAGCATCCTTAACAGCTGTCTTTGTAATTTCATTAAAGGTTACACGGCATACTTTTTTGGGATCCAGATTCAAAGCAAAACCCAGATGCCAGGAAATAGCTTCTCCTTCGCGGTCAGGGTCAGTTGCCAGATAAACTTTATCAGCGTTTTTGGCGGCTTTTCTCAAAGATGCCAGAAGTTCTCCCTTACCACGGATCGTTATATATTTCGGTTCATAATCATTTTCAATATCGATACCCATGGTGCTCTTGGGAAGGTCCCTTACATGCCCCATGGATGCCATAACTTCATAATTTGAACCCAGGAATTTTTTGATTGTCTTAACCTTTGCCGGTGACTCGACAATGACCAGCTTTTTAGCCACGGATGAATATCCTCCGAATTATCTTGCATTAATGCTTTAATTGCTGAGCCTTAAAACTCAAACAATTTCACACTATACATTAAATAATCCAT
>CAVDGK010000150.1:0-5020 GCA_963607995.1 Oscillospiraceae bacterium
GGCACGTAACCGTGCCTTTTATCGAAAGTTGCTTTGCAACTTCCGATAAGCTATATTCTAGGAACCGCTTCACGAACCCTAGAATCAGATTGACGGCACGTAACCGTGCCTTTTATCGAAAGTTGCTTTGCAACTTCCGATAAGCTATAATGTTGCTATGTTTAGATCGTTGATTACTATTATATTTATACTTTTGTTTTTTATTGTTTCGATTCCAATTTTGCTCATTGAACTTCTGGTAAAAAAATTCAGTCAGGAGGCTTACGAATATTCCCAGCTTCGCATTGTTCAATGGGCTTTTCGAGTGGTGCAGTTCCTCTCCGGTGTTAAATTCACCATGATTGGATTCGAAAATATTCCCAAAGATGAACCGGTTCTTTTCGTCGGTAATCATCAAAGCATTTATGATGTTGTGGTTACCTATGGACACGTTCCAAACATGACAGCCTTTATCTCAAAAGATAGTATGAAAAAGGTCCCCATTATTGCCACCTACATGAAACGTATCCATTGTCTTTTTCTTGAAAGAGATAATCTAAGGGATGGTCTCCGAGTGATTAATGCAGCCATTGACCTGATCAAGCAGGGGATTTCCGTTGTAGTGTATCCGGAAGGACACCGCAATCAGTCCGGTGACTGTATGAAAGTTGCCGAATTTAAAAACGGGAGCTTTAAGATTGCCCAGCGAACAGGCTGTGCGATCATTCCTATGGCCGTAGTCAATACACCCAATATCTTCGAAGCGCATGTTCCGTGGTTAAAAAAGACACATGTTGTTTTGGAATTTGGCAAGCCTGTTAAATATGACGATTTAACGCCCGAGCAGAAAAAATATATAGGTGAACATTTCAGAGGCATCATCCTTGATATGCTTGAAAAAGATAAAGCACTGGTCTGATTACATCAGTTCCAGTGCTTTTGTTATATCTGTAAAATTCATAAAGTGCGATGCCTTTACCAGAACCGTATCTCCATTCTGAATAACATCTTCAAGATTTTTCTTTAAACTCTCCGTATCCGGATATGAATAAACAGCTGCATCCGGATTTTTCTTTTTAACTTCTTCGGCAATCAGAGCTGATAAAGGACCAGCCGTCATCAAAAGGTCCGGACAATGGGCTGAGGCAAAGATTCCAACCTCCCTGTGAAGATCTTCCTCATTGTCCCCAAGTTCTCCCATATCTCCCAAAAGAGCGACTTTGCGTCCCAAAGCGTCCTGCAGAATTCCAAGAGAAGCTTTCATGGACATAGGATTTGCATTATAACAGTCATCAATGATAGTGATATTTTTTTCGTGAATATTTTTATTATCTTCCGGATAAATGATATGGAAGCGTCCAGCCAGAGCCTCCGTACTTTCTATACCTCTCTTAATATCCGAAATAGAAACATCCATTAGAAGGCCCACAGCCGTAGCAGCCAGTGCATTTAAAACCATATGCTGTCCTGGTATCGGAATGCTAACTTCAAAGCTCTCCTCAGGCGTATGAATGCGGCTGGAAATACCTTTAAGGCCAAGAGGTGTCAACTCATCTGCCCAGATATCATTCTTCGGATCCAAACCAAAAAAGACCGGCTTCTTCCCTTTAACCTCACTTACATTGCGTAACTTGTCATCATCTCCATTCAAAACGACGCGGCCATCTTTCTTAAGAAAATCAAAAACCTCTGTCTTTGCTTTGAAAACTCCGTCACGATCAATGAGATTTTCCAGATGGCAGGTACCAATATTCGTTATAACCGCAATATCCGGATTTGCAATATCAGCCAATACACTCATATCGCCAAAATGAGATATCCCCATCTCCAACACGGCCGCCTCATCCTCGTCTCTCAAACGAAATATAGTAAGAGGCAGACCCAGTTCATTATTGAAATTTCCCTGGGTTTTAAGTGTTTTATATTTTTGAGAAACAACCGAGGCGATCATTTCCTTCGTGCTGGTCTTACCCACCGAACCTGTAATGGAGATAACCGGCACATTTTCCACTTTAATATAATACTGAGCAATTTTTCGAAGTGCCATCTCCGTACTTTCAACCAAAACACAGTCATAATGTTCTGCTGTGTCTTTTCGCTCAGTCAAAGTCAGAAGTGTTCCCTTTTCCATAACCTGTGGAATAAAGTCATGTCCGTCTGCTCTCGCCCCTTTTAAAGGTATAAAGAGACATCCTTCCTCTACTTTCCGACTGTCTGTCGTAATAGAAGTAATTTCTTTATTTTTTAAGTCATCCCTGCAATACAGGCATCCGCCTGTAACAACAGCTAAATTTTCCGGTGTCAGATTTTTCATTAGAACTCCATAAAACAGCAGCTGATTTTAATAACTCAGCTGCTGATGTTTTTATCACTTTATCAGTACTATTGACTTCAACTTCGCCACATGCCTATCACAACACAAAAAATCTCACATTTTTAATAAAAAACATTTGATTTTCTCACAAGACTTGGATAAGCTTTCTACTTAACATATTTCTTTAATGAAACCCGTATCAGTTCCTCACAGAGCATGGCAAAATCATATCCGATCTGCATGGCTTCCTGAGGCATAAGAGACGTTGGTGTCATTCCCGGAAGCGTATTTGCCTCCAGACAGTACATGTCACCATTTTCATTCATCATAAAATCCAGTCTGCCATAGGCATCCAGACTCAATGCCTTAAACCCTTCCTCTGCATATCGCTGCATTTTTTCTGTCAACTTATAATCCAGATTAGCCGGACAGGTTTCAATAGTTGCCCCAGGTGTATATTTATTTTTATAATCATAAAAACCTTCTACCGGAGCAATTTCAATAATAGGCAGTGCTTTTCCATCAATAACTGCAACGGAAAATTCACGACCTTTGATATAATCTTCGACGACTACTTCTTCCTCTAAAGAAAAAGCTTCTTTAAGAGCATTTTCATAGCTTTCCTGATCATAAACCACAGAAACACCTACTGAAGATCCTCCTGAGCAAGGTTTGACCACAACCGGAAACTTCATAGTGTAGGCTTCAATATTTTTTAAGTGATTGTTTCTATTCAGCGTAATACCATGAGGCGTTGGAATATGACGTGCATTAAGCATAATCTTAGAAAGCCCCTTATCCATGGCTAATGCAGATCCCAGATAACCCGTCCCGGTGTATCGGATATTATGAAGATCAAAAGCAGCCTGAACTTTTCCATTTTCTCCATTTTCCCCATGAAGAGCCAGAAATACAATGTCGCTTTGTTTACAAAGGCTGATAATATGTGGTCCAAAAAAGCCTCTTTCTTTATCAGACTTAATTTCCTCCAATGAAGAATTTTTTTCAAATATAAGCTTAGCAGCCTTATCAACATCATATTCTTCCGGGAAAAGATCATTCTCATCATACTGATCCAGTCCGCAAAATACATCTGCAAGAACAGCGTGATGGCCTTTAGACCTTAAAGCTTTACATACACCTTTACCGGATGTAATGGATATATCTCTTTCAGTACTGATACCACCACATAATACTGTAACGTTCAATTTTTTTTCCTTCTTTCAAAGTTTAATATTCCAGTCAGCAGCCCACTCAAAGCTTTTACTTTTTTTTGATGTATCGGCCAGAGGTTCTATATCCTCACCAACCAGTTTAAGAATATCGATTACCTTTTCCTGGGATATTCCCATCTCATTAGCAAGTTCATCAATATTTGGACGGGTCCCCAGATCTACAGTAAGCTTATCGATAGCATCATTCAGGATTTGAACCTGCGTCACCAGATAGTCATCCGATGATATAGAATCCTCAAATTCCTGAATATACTGCTTCATATGATCACGGATAGCATCATCAATCGCATCGTCATCAGCATCCTTACCAAGATCATGTAAAGCTTCAGCCAACCCCAGATAAGCTTCTTCCAAAAGCTCTTCTTCATTTATCCGGCCATCATTCATCTCAATGGCAATTTCTTTTGCCATTGTCATAAGTGATTCTTCTCTTGAAATTGCCATATCTAAACCCCTTAATAAGTTAATTTAAACATCCAAGTTTATCGAAAATTGTCAAGGACATTATTAATCTGCTCTGCAACTTGTTTATATTTAAACAACGAAATTACAAAACGTTCTCTATGATAAAGACTTATTTGAGAACATATATTATTTCTCAAGCTGAGAAGTGCAGAAACCGCATCGTGTAGCATCCTTTGAAATCTCATTCTTGCAGAAAGGACAAATCTTCGTTGTCTTTGGTGCTGGAGCTTCATCTTTCTTTCTATGCAGTTTGTTAATTGCTCTGATCATGATAAAGATCATCAAAGCAACAAGAAGAAAATATAATACATTATTTAAGAATGTACCATAATTCAAAGTGGAAGCACCGGCAGCCTGAGCCTCAGCAAGGGTTTTATAAGATCCACCATCCAGTGCAATGAACCAGTCCTCAAAATGAATACCTTTTGTAGCCAAAGTAATAATAGGCATAAAAATATCATCAACAAGAGACTTGGCGATGGTTCCAAAAGCACCACCGATGATAACACCGACAGCCATGTCAATAACATTGCCCCGTGAAATGAATTCTTTAAATTCAGCTAAAAAACCTTTTTTCTTCTCGTCAGCCATTTAATAGCACTCCTTTATCTAAAAAAATAAAAACATTGCTCTATTGTAAGCAAAATCATCTCATCATTTTGACATAAACCAATTCTTCTGTCAATAATCAGGCCTCGATAGAGCAAATGGCTATACAAAAAAAAATCTAAAAAAAATTCCACTTTTTTTCAAAAAACATTTGCTTTTTTCCGGAACATTTAATATAATAAATGAGCGTTGTGTGGCGCCTTAGCCAAGCGGTAAGGCACAGGTCTGCAAAACCTCCATCCCCGGTTCGATTCCGGGAGGCGCCTCTTAAGAGATCTGCAGAAGCAGATCTCTTTTTTGTCGTATAGAAAGCATCGTTCCGACACGATAAAAACTCTCCGGGATGGCAATCATCGTCCTGCGAACAATGTTTTAGTGTCGACCGAAACGGAGTGTAGACCGCACTTGTGTGAAGAAA
>CAVDGK010000151.1:0-5009 GCA_963607995.1 Oscillospiraceae bacterium
TTCTATTGGAGAAAAAAGCCGGGCAAGCTATGAGGCTTATTTTGAGGCAGGAGCGGAAAGATATTTGCTTCGGCAGGAAACCGCCAATCCTGAGCATTATGGAAGGCTCCATCCATCAGAGCTGAGCATTGAAAATAGAAAAAGGTGCCTTAAGGATTTAAAGGAAATCGGTTATCAGGTTGGGGGCGGTATTATGGTGGGTTCACCTTACCAGACAAGAGAGAATATTCTTGAAGATATCCGGTTTATGCAGGATCTAAATCCTCACATGATCGGTATCGGTCCTTTTATACCACACAAGGACACTCAGTTTGCTCATGAAGAACCGGGCACACTAAAAGATACATTGCATCTTCTTGCAATTTTGCGGCTGATGTTTCCTCATGTGCTCCTGCCGGCCACTACGGCTCTGGGAACTATCCATCCTCAGGGGAGAGAAAGGGGAATCTTAGCCGGTGCCAATGTGGTTATGCCAAATCTGTCCCCCACAGATGTTAGGAGTAAATATCTTCTTTACGATGGTAAAATATGCACAGGTGATGAAGCGGCCGAATGCAGGCATTGCATGGAAATGAGAATGGAAAAAATCGGTTATAATGTGACAATATCAAGGGGAGATTACCGGGACTGAAGAAAAAGGAACGAAGATTAAAATACGAATAAAGTTAGCTTAGTGAAGAGATAAATAATGAATGTGATTTTATGGATAAAAGAGGATTTTATTAATGAAACCTGTAGTGGTTCGCGGCGGAGGTGACCTGGCCTCCGGCATTATCTGGCAGCTGTGCCGGGCTGGTTATCCGGTTATTATATTGGAATGTTCCTGTCCCATGGCAATTCGCCGGGAAGCGGCCTTCTGCGAAGCCGTACGATTTGGTGAAAAGACAGTGGAGGGCATTACCTGCAGACGGGTCGAAAGTGCAGAGGAAGCTATGGAAAAGGTAACACCTAAAACCCCCATGCTTTTGGTTGATGAGGATGCTTCATCCCTTCAAGTGATAAAACCGGAAGTTCTCATTGATGCCATTTTAGCCAAGAAAAATCTTGGAACAAAAATTGATATGGCGCCGCTTGTTATTGGCATTGGTCCGGGATTTTCAGCAGGAGAAGATGTGGACTATGTGGTGGAAACGGTAAGAGGACACAAGCTGGGCCGCATTATCGAAGAAGGTCCGGCCATGCCGAATACAGGTATTCCGGGAATAATTGCAGGTTATGGTGCCGAAAGGGTTATGCACGCACCGGCCTCCGGGGTGTTGACAACTTATGCAAAGATTGGCGATATCGTGGAGAAGGACGATACACTTGGTATTATTACAGGTGAAGATGGCACAGTGACGGAGCTTAAGGCTTCACTGACAGGAGTTCTTCGGGGGATTCTGCCAGATGGTTTTACGGTTTTCAAGGGACTTAAATCAGCGGATATTGATCCCAGGAAAGAGCAGGTGGCAAATTGCTTTACTATTTCCGATAAAGCCAGATGTATTGCCGGCTCCGTTGTGACCTTGGTGGCAGCACAGGAACATTTAATGCAGACGAGATAGTCTTATGTTCTACTACTCAGAAGACGCGCTTTCATTTCACTTGTCGCGCAGCAGTGCTGAATTTGTTCATTGCAATAGCTCGATCCTATTAAGTGCCAGTCTCATTGGGGGCTGCCTTAGCAGTGATATATAGGCCTCTCCTGAGCATCAAAATTAGAGGAAGATGGGTTAATGTTTTGAAAGATAAAGATGTTAAAACTGCAGATTTACTCATGCTGCCAAATAACTCTGTGGTAACGGTGATAGGGGCCGGAGGAAAAACGACCAGTGTCCATCATCTGGCATCTTTTTATGCAGAGAAGGGACGAAAATGCATTATCACTACTTCCACCAAAATGGCTCTGGAAGATGGGGTGTGTCAGACACTGCAAGAAGTGATAGATAAATTTGAAGACGAAAATATAGCCTTTGTGGGAAAATCAATTATTCACAAAGGGAAAAATAAGATTGTAGGCTTTGAAGATAATGAATTTGAAGCTCTTATAAAAATGGCTGATATGGTTTTCGTTGAAGGAGACGGGGCAGCGGGACGGTATTTTAAAGCTCCGAAAGACACGGAACCGGTAATCCCGGAAGAAACGACCCATATTGTGCTGGCGGCAGGAATGCTTGCCGTTGGAAAAACCATAAAAGAAGGAGCTTATAACATTCACGGCATACTGGACGCTTTTAAAGATGAGTCAGAGAAAATCAGTGAAGAAACTATTCTGACACCACACATTATGGCTGAGGTTTATAAAAGAACATTTTTAAGGAGCCTTAAGATTGAGCAGCCGGGTATTCCGGTTACTATTATGGCTTCGCAGGCAGATACGCCGGAACTTTTTGGTGAGGCAAAGAAATTTCTCAATGAATTTGAAAATCAATATGAGATGATTTGCCAAAATAAGATGGGTTTTTTTGAAGTGTAAGAAGAGAGCAATGTGGCTTGCGGATATTCCGGACAAAATACAGAAAAATCTATGCTTTTGACTGGCGAGAATAAACATTAAAAAAAAATCAAGAAAATCGACTGCCTTTAGACTGTGGATGCTCTTGAACGAGGTGTTGGGTTCAAACCTTGCACGTAGCGGTTGCGAAATCTCTGCCTAGGCACACCGGACAAATTTAAATTTTGAGGACACTATGAAATATCACTGCATTTATATGGCTTCCGGCTTTGGAAAACGTTTCGGTTCCAATAAACTTCTGGCGGAATATAAAGGTATTCCACTTTATCGTTCTGTCCTGAACAGAATGTTAGAACTGCAAAAATGCTATCCTATGGATGTTACAGTTGTCACTCAATATAAGGAAATCATGGATGACTTATTTTCCGAATCGGTCAATTTGGTTGAAAATAAAGACGCTGCAGAGGGTCAGTCAGCCTCCATACGGAAAGGAGTGGAATATATTATTCAAAGTATCCAGACAGATCCGGATGATTACCTAATCTTTTTTGTCGGTGATCAGCCATGTCTCAAGAAGGATACGATTGCTCGTTTTATGAATTATTTAAAAGAAAAGAAGCCTTTGATCTGTGCTGTTAAAGCCGAAGAAAAAAGAGGGAATCCCGTGGCTTTTTCCATTTCCCTTGCAGGTGAACTTATGGAACTTAAAGGCGATACCGGCGGCCGCATGATCATCAAAGCGCATATCGATGAATGCGACTATTTCACGGAAATCGACCCTGAGGAATTAAAAGATATCGACTGTCCTGAGGATTTGTCATAAAGAACTTGATGACGAATCTTCGGGAATATTTTAAGCTGCTGGGAGAAACGCTGCCTTCCAAAATGCAGCTTTTTATTGTTCGACCAAAAGATTAAAAAAAGCATCTGGTCTTCTTGTACTGGATACCAAGCTTCTTTATAGAACATGATCGATTGCAGCCTTCAAAGCTGTCATGGGTGAAAAAAATGGAAGAGTTTGATATAATGATGCGCGTGTCAAAAATACGATTTTGTCTGCATTGAATGTTTTTCTTAGAGAATGCGTCATCGTATATAAATTTGCTAATTTAAAGAAACGGATTTTCGATATTTTATGAATGAATTAAAAACCAGAAGAATACTTGGCTTCCCGGATGAATTCTGGATTGGCTTCGTTATCATGATCGGCATCTTTCTGAAGCTGGTCTATAATGTGTCCGCCGGTTATGAGGGCTGTACCAGTAATCTTGGATCCTGGAGTGCGGTTGTCAATGATATTCCAAACAGCGGCCATCTGGGAGTACTTCAGTATTATTATTTTTATCATCACCTTCCTAATTTTGATCCAACCCTGATCGCCGGTTATACAAACCCACCCCTTTATTATATTGTCGGTGCCCTGATCCTTGAGCTTTTTAATGGTGTTATGAAATGGAATTTGGGTTCAGTGCTTCACTGCATTCAGTGTATCAACTTTATCTATGTGCTGGTAGGAATGTTTGCGGGTATTGGCATGTTCTCCAAAATGGGCATCAAGGGCAGAAAATACGTCATGCTTCTTCTGTTCCTTATGTTCTTCCCGGGACTCTATAATTTAGGCGCCGGCATCGATAATGCCCCCATGGCCTTTATGTTTGCCATGCTGGCCATGAATAAGGCTTTTAAGTGGTACGAACAGAGAAATAAACGTAACCTCATTGGCTCAGCCATTATGTTGGGGCTTTGCATGATGACGAAACTTTTCTATGGTATCGTTGCTATACCCATTGCATCTCTTTTTATTATGGCTCGGTTCTACGACAGACGCTGCCCGAATAAGGATCTTTATATCAATATGGGCGTTTATACCGTCATTTCTCTTGTTCTTGGCTGGTGGTATCCGATTCGCAACCTTATCAAATTCGGTACCTCACCTTTTTATATCATCCTGGAGAATGACAGTTGGCAGTATGTGACAACGTATTCAATTGGACAAAGGCTTGGCCTGCCCTCTTTAAATGAGCTGTTCCAGCTGCATCAGACTACAAATACTTACTATGAATATAATATTCTGGCCCAGACATTTAAGACGACCGTGGTGGATGAAAAAGCTCTGAATCTCAGTACTGTGGGACCTCTTTTCATTGCCAGACTTTTGGTTATTTTCCTCATCTTATTTACCATTCTGGCTATTGTTATGCTTATTCGTGCACTGGCAGGTTATCGCATGACATTGGAAAAGAAAATATTTGTTGGAATCGGTCTTGCTTCTTCCATTATTTTTTATATTATTCGCTGCCTTAAGAGCGGAACAGTGTCGGCCATGAATTTTAGGGAAATTCCTTTTGCCATCTTTTTCCTTTGCATGGGCGTTGGTTTATGCGGAAGAGCTACCAGTCAGGACACGCCATTTGAAAAGGCAACCACTGCCATTGCACACTTTTTCATTGTTGTAATAGCCCTTATGTCGGCTTTCCTTTTTGGCTTTTATGCGATATAATAAAGAGGCTTGATGGCTTAGAAAATTTAAGCCGCCGGGAGCAGAAAAATACGATGCCCCCGAGCATAAATAAGG
>CAVDGK010000152.1:0-4995 GCA_963607995.1 Oscillospiraceae bacterium
CCTCATAATAAGTCAGTCCCTGGGTTTCACTAAAAGATGCAGAAACGAAAATATCTCCAAGTGCAAAATAATTTTGCACCTCATCCCATTCAACAGCCCCGGTAAAAATCACCTTATTTTCAAGATGCAGTTCCTTTACCTTCTCTTTAAGCCCCTTTTCGCTGAGGCCGCCGCCTACAATAACCAGTTTCACCTCTGGATCCGTTTCGGCTACTGTACTCATGTAATCAATGAGAACGTCGATACTCTTCTCCGGGTCTACCCGGCCAAGATAAAGAAGTACCTTATCTTTTTCCGTAAGACCATATCTCTGCTTTAGCTGTGAAACTTTTTTTTGATCAACAGAATGGTACTTCTCCATATCAAGACCGGTAGGAATAATCTCCAATTCCGTCTTTACCCCATCCTTAAGAAGGAGATCATATGTCTTTGCCGTAGGTACAATGACAAACTCGGCGGAGTTGCACCACTTCGTTGTAAAATCACAAATAATCTTCTGAAGAAATTCCGTACTGCACAGCGGGAAATTCAAATACATGGCACTGTGTTCATAAATAGTATGATAGGTATGAACAAAGGGAATATTAAACTTTCTTGCAGCCTTTCTTCCCAGCTTTCCCAATGGAAATTCCGACTGGGTGTGGATCACATCAAGATGGAGATTTTCCACCGTTTTAAGCCATTTTTTATAATGAGGAATGGCCACCCGCCTGCCTTTGACAAGGCCGGCGTCAGCCGTCTTATAACGAATCACATGATCATCCGGCACCATGTCCTTGGTTTCAATTGTGAAAATAAAAACCTCATGGCCGGCCTCTTCCAGTCCTTTGCGAAGCTGATGCATGGACACCGCCACTCCATTTTTTTCCGGATAATACGTATCACCAAATAAGCCTATTCGCATACTTTATTTTTCTTTTCCTGTCGTTTTTCAATGCGTACCTGTTTCTTCTTGCCGAGAAATTCATAGAGATGAACCACGATACCGGCAGCGATAAAAATGTAGTAAACAAGGAAACGCCATACCAGCATCGCCCAGAAAATATAGCCGGAAGTAAGCATAGAGAAGACGGCATAGAAGACACCTTCCGCAACGCCGGAATTACCCGGAGTGGGAATGAATGTGATAGCCGCATAGATAACAGCCGTGGTAGCCAGGGATGAAACAAAGTCAATACCGCCGCCGAAAGCCTGAATAACAAAGAAAGGAATACTGCAGATGGCAAACTGATAAGCAAGTCCCAGCAGAAGCGTAATCACACACATACTGCCGCGATTTACAAGAAGCTTTAAGCAGTCACTGTAGCCCCGAACATTTGAAACATAATGATTCAGCGTCTTCTCCTTATCTTTAACAATATGAAGTTTTGCCATCAGGGAAACGATGCCCTTCGTCAATGTCATGGCAAAAGCCGGCACATAGGTAAATAAGAGAATCATGATGGGTGAAACCGAATACATGATGATACCAAAATAAGACAGTGTTCTGACAATATCAGCTTTAACAAACCGGCCCAGGAAAACAACGGAAATAAATCCAAGGACAACGAAGCCCAGCTGCATTGTAATAAAGCCCGCCACGGTAATAGCCGCACTCTTTGTACTCTGGATACCATTTTTTCTCAGATAATAGATCTGCATAGGCTGGCCGCCAATACCGGAAGGGGTGATATTATCATAATACCGTCCGATCAGTACGGTTTTAATGGCCAGAACCATATCCATCTTTTCGCCAACCTGCTTCATAACCAGGGCGTATTTAAAGGATTCGATGAGGATAGCCCCGATGCAGAAAGCAATGGCCAGTAAAAGGAATGGCCATTTAACATGCACATCCAGGAAATTTTCCGCATTTTTCCCGGAATGATACTCCGTATAAGCGGTATAGGCGATGACACCAACATTAAAGATAATGAAGATGAGCATCAGGATTATTTTTCTTTTTTTCTTCTTTGCTTCTTCCGGCTGCAAAACCTAAACCTCCATAGCAGATGGTGCCTATACTTCTTGAAGCACATCATCTTAATTAAACTTTTAATAATATTTTCTTTATGTCATAAATGACACTTTTCATGTGTCAATGCTCTTTTCCATGTATCTTGCATTTTCAAAAGGCATTTTATCTTTTAAAGAAACTTCCCACAAGCTCACTTAAAAGACTGCCAGCTGCATTGCTGGCCATACGTCCCACTGTATTGTTGCTGGTTCCAAGGATGCCTCTTGTGATCTGCTTGGCTACATTTCGTCCAATGGTACGGGTTTCTGTCTTAACCGCACTCTTGGCTGCTTTCTCAAGGCTGGCCTGAACAGCTGTCCGGCCATATTTATCACGCCCCTCAGCTTTGTATTTTGCCTGAAGAGCTTTCTCTGCTTCTTTATCAGCCCGAGCTTTATCTTTTTCTGCCTGAGCCTGGACTTTTGTCTCTTTGGCTTCTTTGTCAGATACTTCTTCCGCTTCATCTAACTGACTGATCTTTTCGTAAGCCGAAATATTATCCACAGCATCCTTATAAGCTGTATAGGCCGGATCCTGAGCTACCATCATAGCCCAGGCTGCACTCTCAAGTGCTGCTGAACCACTTTCCGGCGGGCAGATCAAAGCCTTTTCAACGATGGACGGAGCGCCATTTTCATCTAAAAGGGAAATGAGAGCCTCTCCGGTTTCCAGCTCCTGAATGGCATCTTCTGTTTTAAAAGCCGGATTTGGACGAAAGCCCTGAGCTGCTGCCTTAACGGCTTTTTGATCTGCCGGTGTATAGGCCCGCAGAGCATGAAGGACACGGTTATTAAGCTGGGATAACACGTCATCCGGAATATCCGACGGGGTCTGGCTGATAAAATATACACCGACACCTTTACTACGGATCAGCTTCACCACCTGAGTCACCTTATCTGTCAAAGCCTTTGGTGCATTCTTAAAGAGAAGATGAGCTTCATCGAAGAAGAATGCCAGCTTCGGTTTCTCCAAATCTCCAACCTCCGGCAGCCTTTCATAAAGATCAGAAAGCATCCACAGCATAAAGGTTGCATAAAGAAGAGGCTGCTGAGAAAGTTCAACGCAATGAAGGATATTGACATAGCCTTTTCCATTTTCATTGGTCTTAATCCAGTCCTCTATGTTCAGCGCCGGTTCGCCGAAAAATTCTTCTGCTCCCTCATCTTTCAGATTAAGGAGAGCTCTCTGAATGGCACCTACGCTCTGGGTTGAAACACTGCCATAGGTGGTGGTCAGTTCTGAACGGTGCTCTGCCACATAGGTCAGCAAAGCTGTCAGATCTTTAAAATCAATAAGCTCCCAGCCATTATCATCAGCAAAGTGAAAGGCAATATTAAGAACACCTTCCTGCACTTCTGTTAGTCCCAGAAGACGTGACAAAAGAACCGGTCCGATATCCGAGACTTTAGCTCTTACAGGGATGCCATTTTTCTCAAAAACATCCCAGAAACGGCAGGGATAGCTGTGAGGATGATAGCTTTCCGGATCGATGTTCATCTTTTCCAGTCGTTTTACGATGGCATCACTTTTTTCTCCGGCAAGTGCCATACTGCTGACATCACCTTTAACGTCAGCCAGGAATATAGGCACTCCCATATCGGAAAGGCCTTCCGCCATGACTTTCAAAGTAAAGGTCTTGCCAGTGCCTGTTGCACCGGCGATGAGGCCATGACGGTTCACCTTGTCCGTATGCATATAGATTGGATTTTCACCTTTTGCAATGAGAATCTTATTATCCTGTATCATAATGCTTCTCCTCTATTTCTCTCCCAGCTTAAAAACAATCAACATTATTCTTTTGTATCATTAAAAACATACATTGCAATAAATGTCGTTTGGGACAAATCCCATGAAAGTTCAAAGCCGGTTTTTTCCGCCAGCTTCATAACATTAACGCTATAGGCTGACAGACAGGAAGCTCTCTCTTCCGGAAATGTACATTCCTTTCCCTCCGGCAATGTACATTTGGCACAGAAACTGCAGGGACCTGCCAAAATCTTCAAGCCCTTATCCGGGACTAGACCTTCTTTGACGAGTCGTTTGATCAGAATGCGAGCCCTCTTTGAATGGTCCTTTTTAAGAGGTGAGGTTTCAGCGCCATCCATTGCATTTTTGACAGAATAGCGACTGACAAAGATCAAGGCCTTATCAAAAGCTCTCACCTTAGCCCACATTTCTTCTTCCGTTCCACAGACAGGCGGGCAGGAGTGATTGCGATTAAACTGACCGCAGCGATTTTCCTCACAGAACTGACGCAAGCCGTCCTGGAAAGGAATCTTACCTGCATCTATCAGATAGGTTTCAGCGAAACCTTCTTCCAAGGTTTCTTCTTTAATTTTTTCTTCGTTTATTTTCATACTATACGCCTTTTTTACAAAACCGCTGTCAAACTGACTCTTTATTCTAACACATCCCACACAAAATGGAATATTCTCCCGTATACAGAAAAAGAAGAATGTACCTAAGTACACTCTTCTTTAAAGTTTTCCAAGCACAACCTCAGCGATTCTGCAACGAGAATTAAATTAGCTGGATTTTCTATTTTCAGGTCGCTGCATTCAAAGGCTTTGAAGAAAATATGTCCTATCAGATAGGATTTAATCTGAGCAATTAGCAAAGTCAGTGGCAACTGCTATTGACTTATGAAGACATTTTTTTCTCTTTTTGGCTTAAATAAATATAGAAGCCCACATTCAGCACAATGCCCACTGCCGTGGAAACCGGAGCAGCCAGACCGATCTTGGTAAGGCTCGCATTTGGCTGGATACTCATAATGTAAGACATAGGAAGTCGTACACATAAAGTCTGAATAATGCCCTGGATCATGACCCAGATTGTTTTATTACAGCCATTGAAATAACCTACCATGCTGAAAAGTACAGCTGTAACGATAGCTTCCGGCGCAAAGCCCTTCAGATATTCAAAGCCTTTAGCCACAACTTCGGCATCTGTAGAGAAAATACCTGCCAGAACATCCCCTTTAAAGAGCACAAGAAGGA
>CAVDGK010000153.1:0-4973 GCA_963607995.1 Oscillospiraceae bacterium
CAGCGACGTTTATACTACCACATCATCCTGCCTTGTGCAAGCATTATTTTTATTTAAAATAAAAAAATTTGCAGCCCCTCCGGTATGCGAGAGAACACCGAAAGAGCTGCATTGTGACTGTCATTCAATCCTCTGTCCTACAGATCAGATTAAGCGACATAAATACCATTATTTAACGATCATACCAGTCTTGCGATCAGCAAAGATACTAACCTCGATGAGGAAGATAAGACCTAAAATCAGCTGTTGCGTCTTGGGTTCCATGCCAAGCATGACAAGACCTGCAGAAAGAATCTTATAAGTCAATGCGCCAAGGATAATATTATAGAACTTAACCTTAGCGCCGCCATTAACAGGCATACCGCCCAGAACCAATGCAATCATAATCTGTGTTTCCAGCTGATTACCGGCTGTAGAAGTAACAGAACCAACCTTAATGCAGTTAACGAAAGCTGCAAGGCCTGTAATGATACCGGCAAACATATAAACCAGCATCTTGGTGCGGTCAACACGAACGCCCGCAAAGCGGGCTGCTGTTTCACCGGCTCCGATAGCTTTCAGACGGTTGCCAAGGCCAGTGTACTGGAAAGCAATGAAAGCAACCACAAAAATAATGATAGTAAACGTCAGGTTAAAAACCAGGGTATTGTATGTGGTAATGTTAGAAGAACCATATACCGGAGACTTTGTTGTTGCATAAGCCACGATACCACGAAGCAGGTACATCATACAGATTGTTACGATAAATGATGTAATCTTACGTTTAACATTGAAGAAACCATTAACTAAACCGATAACAGCACCTGTCGCACAGCCGCAGATGACAGCCAGGATGATGTTGTACTGTGATACGGCACAGATAACAACAGAGCAGACGCCCAGCATAGAGCCCTGGGAGAAATCCAGACCGCCCATAGTCATAACCATAAAGACACCGATACAGGAGATCAGAAGCACATAGGACTGCGAAAGCAAAAGTTTCAAGTTATCCGATGTAAAAAGCTGTCCCTTGGTCAGTATGGCAAAAAGGACCACGATGAAGGCAAAGCCGGCAAAAGGCATAACCGTTCTAACGACAGGACGTTCCAGAAAAGGAACATTCTGTTTCTTTACTTTATTCATTGTCATTTCATTTGCACTCATTTCCCGATCCCCCTTATACCATCTTTGCGATCAGATCAGTATCTTTTAGATCTGCTGATCGGGTAAACTCACCATGAGCATGACCATCTTTCATGATAATGATACGGTCAGCCATACCGATAAGCTCTGCGATTTCTTCCGAAATCATGATAATGGATTTGCCACTCTTTCTCATATTGTCCATCATCTGGTAAATGTCAGCCTTAACTTTGATATCGATACCACGAGTCGGGGAATCCAGAATGATAATATCGGAATCCTTGCCGATCCAGCGTGCCAGAACAACCTTCTGCTTATTACCACCGGAAAGAGCCGACATAAACTGATGAACACCCTCCATTTTGGTACTCATCTGTTTAGCATATTTTTCAGCAAATTCTTTCTGAACCTTACCGCCCAGAATGTGATGTTTCTTCAAATCTTCCAGCGACGGCAGGCAGATATTATCCTGAATCGTATCATTGATAACCAGTGATTCATTATCTCTATCTTTAGAGGCATAAGCAATGCTGTGGTCGATGGCTGTCTTGATATCCTTAATCTTTGTGCCATCAGCTAAGGTTACCTCACCCTTGCGATCATAAGATGCACCAAAAAGTGCCTTGCCAACCTCATGCATACCACATTCAGAAAGACCACCAATACCAATGATTTCGCCCTTATGCAATTCGATAGAGAAATCCTCGATCTGGCCCGGTACGGTCAAATGTTCGCCCTTTAATACAACTTCATCGGATACCGGTTCACCATAATCCGTACGATAATAGTTTCCGGTCATTTCACGGCCAACCATCATTTTCTTAAGGTCGTCTGTGGTTACATCTGCTGATTCAACCGATCCGATGTAAACACCATCACGGAGAACGCTGACTGTATCAGACTGTTCCAGAACTTCATCAAGATCGTGAGAAATAAAGATAACGCATCTTCCATCATCCCGAACTTCCTTCATAACCTTGAAAAGTTCAACACGTCCTTTTTCACCAAGAGCTGTAGTAGTTTCATCTACAACCAGAATCTGGGGTTTGAAATAAGTCGCTTTAACAATTTCGATGAGTTTTCTGTCTTCGAAATTATAATGATCGATAACATCAGTAGCCTTGATATTTGTGAAACCATAGGAATCAAGAAGTTCCTGTGCTTTTTTATTCATGGCTGCTGTATTTTTAACGCCGCATTTTGTGAACTCATCTTCTTTTCCCAGGAAAATATTCTCAGCAACGGTCAATCCTGACAGGGTACCGATTTCCTGAACAATAATGGCAACGCCCTGATAATTACCATCTACCTGATTTTTGGCATTAACTTCCTTGCCATTTAATGTAAATGTACCGCTGTCTTTATGGTAGATACCTGTCAGGCAAGAGGTAAATGTTGATTTGCCGGAACCGTTCTCACCGATCAGAGCATGAATTTCGCCTTTATAAAAATCAAGTGAAACGTGATCCAGAGCATGGGTTACGCCGAAGTTCTTGTCGATTGCTTCAGCATGCATTAATACTTCTCTCATGTCATCCTCCTTACTTAACAACGGTGCCCTTAACAGGCTTGATGGTCAGGGTAACGATTGCAAGAAGAACGATACCAGTTACGATATTCTGAACTGTTGTCGGTGCGCCAAGAGCAACGAAGCCCTGGAAAAGCATCTGAATGATGAATTCACCAACCACGATAGCAATGACCGGATGGCCATACTTTTTGAATGCAAGGCCGAAGAACGTACCCATCAGAGGCGGGAAGTTACGGCTCATAGATGAAAGGTTGGAAGCACTTGTCATGGAAGTTCCGTAGGAAATGGTCAGAACGGATTCAATACCGACGAAGAGACCACACAGTGTAAACGCTACCACCTTGTATTTGTCAACATTAACGCCCATGTTCTTGGCTACAACTTCATTGGAGCCGATGGCATAGGTATAGGTGCCGATCTTGGTGTACTTAAGAATAAATCCACATAAGAAGAAAGCAATGAGAGCCAGAACCAGATTTCCCGGATAATCGCCAAATGCACGATATTCTGTTGCCAGAATGGCTTCCTTGCCGTTTGTAGCATAGATCGAAAGTGCCTCGTAAACCAAGGCCAGACCGGAAGTTACGATCAGGGATGAAATCCTGAACTTGATATAAACGATACCATTGATAAAACCAAGCAGTGCACCACAGATGATGGGTGCGATCAAAAGTCCCACATAACCGAATTTTTCACTCATAGTAACGGCTATAACAGATGAAAGAACGATGTTGGAACCGATACTCATATCGAAGGGACCCATAACGCAGATAAAGTAGAGGCCGCAGCCACCTACTGCATAATAAAGTGCCGTCTTCAGATAGGTCAGCATTCTGTCAAAGTCACCGAAAGTTTCCGGTGCCAGAATTTTGAAAACAGCCCAGAACACGACAGCCATTACTAAAAGGATCAGCAGACCGTAAGCTGTGCTCTGTTTAAATTTTTTAAAATTACTCATAGCAACCCTCTCGCTGGTAATGCTGCTTTGCAGCATCTAGTTTGCTCCATGGTCTTCACCTAAGACCATTTCATCGCAGGCTTCAATAGTTTTCATAAAGACTGCCGTATCCCCCGAATATCAGGAAATACGGCAGATCCAAGAAGCTTTAAATCAATTTTCTTAATTCAGCAGCAATCAATCTGATTAGTTGCTGTGACGTGAGATAACATCGTCGATGGAAAGTGATGTAGCAGCTGTGTTCAGATCTTCGAAGCTGTAACCAGCCATTTCAACGATTTCTTCATCTGTATACGGATCATCATCTACGAAGTACTTCTCATAGTTTGCATAATCTTCTGAAGAAGATACATACAGATACGGGAAGAGGATTTCATAACCGAATGTGCCGGCTTCCTTTACGTAGTTGCCCTGAACGGCATTGTATACAAGAAGGAAGGCAAACAGCGGATCGCAGAAGTGGCCACCGGATTCAGCGAACATACCGCCGGATTCAAGCTGTTCAGCCAGGTCATCAAGGAAGTCAGTTGAAACAACGTCAATCTTGCCTGTCAAACCTTCATTTGCAAAAGCACCGATGGAACCAACAAGAGGATCACCACCGCCGCCGGCTACGATAAGAGCATCCATGTTCGGATTTGAGTTGTAAAGAGCCATAGCAACCTGAGCACCTTCTTCAGAAGATGTATTTGCATAGGACGGCTCTGTCATAGTAGCCTGGTCATCCGGATGAGCTTCATTCCACTCATCGATAGCCTGCTGATATCCCTGCCATCTTGACTGGAATGTAGCATCACCAACGGTCCAAGCTTCAAGACCGATATTTCTGTCGCCATTTTCAAGAAGAAGGTTTACAAGTGTGTAACCATTTGTAACTTCATCTTCATGAACGGCACCAACATAATATTCAGAATTGCAAGCTGTCTGGTAAACTTCCGGGCTATTCTCTTCAGAGATAATACGGAAGAACTGAGCGATGTAAACGCCATGCTCGTTGCAGGTATTGATAGCCGATGTCATTTCTGAGTCAGCTGAGTTGCAAATGATGATACCATCACATCCTGCTGCGCAAAGCTGTTCAACAGAAGCTGTAACCTGTTCGGATACATGTCCCTGATCAACATACTGTACATCTACGCCAAGAGCTGCTGCTGCCTTATCAACAATCTTCTTGCACTGGCTGCCCAAAACGTCTGTTGAACTCCAGATTGAAACGCCAATCTTAACATCGGTCTTTGCCTCTGTTGATGTAGAAGACTCTGCAGATTCTTCTCCTGAAGCTTCAGCTGATGATGAATCGCTGCTTGCTGTTGATGAGCTTGCTGAGCTGCCGCATCCGACTAAAGATGCACCCATAACACC
>CAVDGK010000154.1:0-4970 GCA_963607995.1 Oscillospiraceae bacterium
CTTATATCCTGCAAATACGGTTGTCCCACACAGAAACACCACAAGAGCAGCTACCAAGGCTATGCTGAATTTTCTTTTTTTTAAGCCCCTCTTTGCCTGACTCTGTATTTTATGTTTTAACTCTTCACTCATACAGACTCCACTAAGTTCCTTATCAATTTCAAATCTCATTTTGATATCCTTCTTGCAATAATATTTTTTTGAGTTTATTTCTAGCCCGACGCAATTGTTGACACATACTGTTTTCTTTTTTGTCCATTACCAGGGCGATTTCCTCTATAGAGAATTCCTGATAATAGTACAAGATAATTATTTCTCGATCTTTATCATTTAACTGCATGATAGCATTTGAGAGTATCTGTTTATTTTCCTTTTCCGGAAGCGATGAATTCTTTTCTTCAATCTTTTCGCTCAACTCATCATAGCTGCATTTTTTCACTGAAAACCAATGTGTTCGCCTGATATTTTTACAGCAATTAATAGCAATCTTTATTATCCATGTTTTTTCATCTGACCTATGTTCAAACTTTTCATAAGATTTAAAAACCTTTACAAAAGTTTCCTGGGTCGCGTCCTCAGCAAGATGATAATCTCTTAGATACAGGAAGCAAGTGCGAAGAACCATATCTCCATATTTATTCATCAGCACTTCCAAAACTTGATCATTTATCATGCTTTTCACCTATTAATGATAAATAAAATTTTTATGATCCCTTGTCTTTGCCTGAGGATTAAAAAGTCCTCAGGCATAAACATTTTTTAGGACTAATTCCTTATAAAGTATCAACCTGTCCACTGCCAACCAAATATCTTGTATCCGACAGATAATCATTATTCGTAATCGTCACCTTATAACTTCCTCCTTTATTTAATCCGCTAATCGTCCCTGATTGTGCAGTACCGACAGAAAATTGAAGATTTCTTGAATACAATCCAACCAAAGAAACGGTGTATAAGTGTCCATTGTAACCACTAACAACATTTCCATATAAATCTTCTACTTTCGCATCCGCACTAACCAGAACTTTAGTGCTATGAACTGTAAAATTTGAGGACGTAACTGAGTACCGAACTTTAAATGAGAACGTTTTATCAGTTCCTCTTGCTTTGCTATCCCAGTGTACGTATTCACCTGTATCAGGATTTTCGTAATCTTCTCCCACATACACTATATCAGAGCCATTAACAATTAAATATTTTCTTTCATCTGGTTCAACGACATTTCTTTCATCAGCAAAAGCTGTCGTTGACATTGCAAGTACTGTAATTACCGCTAAGATCATTGCCATTATTTTTTTCATATGCTATTTCTCCTTTCCTTCAGCAAAAATAGTAACGGATTGTTTGTTGCTTTCACCTATTAGACACATCATTTTGGGCTAACATGACAAATATTTGAAATTTTTCAAACAAAAAAGGATGGTTCACAGCCATCCTTTTTCATCATCCTCTTTGAAGAGCAGTCAGCTAAATAGCTATAACTGTTCTATTTTTTATCAAAACAAAACGCACCCTGTATACGTGATTGTTTTAGGGCCGTAATAATAAGACAGATTATTATCGCGACAGACCTGTGTCACAAACAATCCGTAAGCTTCCATGGATGATAAGGCCTTATCCGGGAAACGGCAAGGATCCGGATAGGCACATTTTTCGCAAATGCGGCAGCCCCCCGCTCCTAAAACAAGAGCCTCCGGATAATGAGAATTCATTTCTTCTTTAAGCTCACGGAGATGTCCGCTGTGCATTTTTTCAGCCTCAACGTACATCTTTGTGTCAATAGAGCGTCTTAACTGAGCCGTCGTCTGTACAAGAAATCCCTGTTTATACTTACGCATAGCCGTTTCGCATTCTTCAAGACTTCCGCATTCAGGCGGGCAGGTCCAGTTATGGCCATAAGCATGGCACTTATCTACAGCGCAGGTGTCCCGCACAGCTTTTCGCACTTTCAAAGTCGAAACATCTAATGGAGCGGAAGCCGTAAAACCCAAAGCCAATGCCTTGTCTATCCATTTTTCAACTTCCGCATCTACTCTTTTTTCTTCCATAAAAAATCTCCATCCTGCCTACTTTCAATATGCATTTGGCTCCTATTCAGAAGCCCCCTTCTTCCATTCCATCTTATCTGCTACCCCCTCAGTCTGACACTTATATGCTTATGATAAGAATCCTTCAAGTTTGCTGAAACTGTTCCTTCACTTCCGCTATCTTAATTCATTTTAAAAGTCATTTCCTGAGCAAAGGTCCGCTGAAATATAGGAATCGAAGACAATTCCAGTGGCTGAATCTTTGAAACAATTTCACCGGTCTTCATAAACAATTTGCCATCCATTGCCAGCATACATGCACCCATGCCGGCACCATTTCCTCCTGCTTCCACCTTCACCAACAATGTCTCGGGAATCAGTCCGATTCGTGATGCACTTTTCGGATTCATATAGGTACCAAAAGCGCCGCAAAGAATCAAATGATCCACGTCCTTTTCTTCAATATTCATTTCCTTCAGCATCAGTTTGATACCGGCTGCTATGGCCCCTTTCGCCATTTGCACCTCCCGGATATCCTCCTGGGTCAGGAAAATATTTTCCGTCACGTGAAAAACACGCTGTCCATTTTCTTCTTCATAATCTTTTTCGATTCGCCCGCGCTTATTTAAAATCCCCAGATCAAGCATTACCGCCACTGCGTCAATAAGGCCGGAACCGCAAATTCCTTTAGCCTTGCCACCGCCAATCACGGAACATTCTATTTGCCCTTCTCTAATCCAAACGTGATCAATGGCTCCCAGTCCTCCCCTCATGCCGCAGCTGATGCGTCCTCCCTCAAGAGCCGGTCCTGCAGCTGTTGAACAGGCTGTCATTCCATCTTTATTTCCCAATACCATCTCACCGTTGGTACCGATATCGATCATCAGGGTTCTCTCTTCTTTTCGCCAAAGATCTGTGGACAGAACGCATCCTAAGGTATCGGCCCCCACGAAACCGGCGATATCCGGAATCGAAAGCAAGACTGTTTCGCTGCAGAGTGGATAAATTTCTTCTAATTTTCGAATTTGAGGTTCATGCAAAACTGCTGAAAATGGGGGATGAATCAGATTATCAAGATCAATGCCAAGAAAAAGCTGCTGCATCGCCGGATTTCCAACCACTGACAATGTCCCCATCTCAAAGGGATTGCATTTATTTTCTCTGCAAAGTTCCGTAATCATTTCCCAAATGCCTTTACGAATTTGACGGCTCATCGACTCGAAGTCGCCTTTCACCGCCTTTTGAATACGGGAGATGACATCCGATCCGTAGGGATATTGAGGATTAAGCCGACTTTTCGTCCCTAGGATTTCTCCGGTGCCTGCGTGAAGCATATAAACGACTACCGTCGTTGTACCAATATCGACAGCCATATGAAAAGCACCGTTCTTTACCGGCTGAACGGAAAATAAAGCTTTCCTTCCTTCCGTTAAAATCGCCGCTTTATCTTCACCCTCAAAATGTTCAACAATTAAATCCTCATGAACTCTATACTGACATGAAAGCACGTCCTGAGGTTCTTCGTTTTCTTCCCTACGGATTCGAACTTTGCACTTTTTACAGATTCCATGTCCGCCGCAGGGTGCATCTAACAAGAGGCCGGCATTTCTGCCAGCCTCCTGTATCGTTATGCCATCTCTCACCTCAAGACTTGTCCCTTCAGGTAAAAATAATATTTTCGGCATATGATGTTTCCTCTACTTAAATATACCTTTTCTGAATGCCCGATTGTATTTCCGGCCACTCTTGTCCTTTTCTGCAAGAGCCTCAGCTGCAAACAGTGTTCCCATCATAAAGGAACTGCAGGGATCCATAATGGCTGAATCCAGGCCGGCCGAAACGGCAAGGGTCATGCAGCCGGCATTAACATATTTTCTGGCCGGCATATTAAAGCTGACATTAGAAAGCGCACCTGTCACCTTGACATCCGGGGCAATCTTATGAATTTCACGAATGCAGCAGGCAAAATCGCTCATGGCTGAAGATGCCGTTGCCAGTGCCATAACGCAGGGATCAATATGAAGATGTGAAAGCTCCACGCCATAATGATCCGCCTTATCAATGATGCTTCTGGCAATTTCCAGTTTTTTGTCCGGCTGCATAGGAATTCCCTGCTTATCACAAGTCAGACCTATAACATTCCATTCCGTACCGGCAATAAGGGGGAACAGTGTTTCACACTTTGTTCCTTCTTCATTGACAGAATTGACCATACCCGGTTTTTTCAGTCTGCCCTCTTCAATAATGCGTTTCAAAAGAAGGGGATTGGGGCTATCAATACTGATTGGAATATCCGTTGTGTCCTGAATCAGATCGATAAGCCATACCATAGTTTCATATTCAATCTCAGGCGCCGTGCTGGGAGCACAGTCAATATAATCCGCTCCGGCATTAGCCTGGGCCAAAACCCTTTCTCTGATCAGATCTTCATTATGTTCTTCAATCGCCTGCTTAATAGAAGGAATGGCACCATTTATTTTTTCACCGATAATAATCATCTTGCTTACACTCCTAAATATCACACAGCCTTTGCCCAGTTCGTACATACCTGAACTGTTTTCTGCGGACTATAAGCCCACTCATCAGCCCCCAATGCTTTGCAGGCCTCTTCACTGACCGGATTGCCGCCAATGATAATCTTAACATCGTCGCGCATGCCGGCATCAGCAAATGCCTGAATTGTATCTTTCATGGAATCCAGTGCCAGTGTCAAAACGCCGGACAGGGCAATGATTTTGATATCATCTTTCTTGGCTGCCTCAACAACCTTTTCAGGAGCCACATCGATTCCCAAATCGATAACTTCAAAGCCGCCAGCTTCCAGCATTGCTTTAACGATATTTTTTCCAATATCATGAAGGTCGTCTTTAACGGTGCAAAGAATCATCTTGCCAACCTTCTGGTGATCGGCCCCGGCTAATGCCGGTTTAATGATATCCATAG
>CAVDGK010000155.1:0-4955 GCA_963607995.1 Oscillospiraceae bacterium
CCACGCAGATTTTTCTCCGGAAATGGAGAGAACCCTGCGGGTACTGGATCTTGCCGTATTGGTCATCAGTGCAGCAGATGGTGTTACCGGCCAGGCCAGGACTTTGTGGAGTCTGCTTCAGCATTATAAGGTGCCGGTAGTTATTTTCGTAAATAAAATGGACCAGGCCGCAAACCTTGGGGGTGAAGACTTCCTTAAAAACAAGCTCCTTGAGGAAATGAAAAAGAAGTTCGGCGACGGTATCATGACTCTTGATGACTGGCAGTCAGATGAAGGACAGGAAAATCTCGCCCTTCTTGATGAGGAAATGCTGAATCGTCTGATGGAAGGGGAGAAAATCGGTGAGGAAGATTTGGCTTCTCTTACAAGACGACGTCTCCTTTTTCCGGTTACCTTCGGTGCAGCCCTTAAGATGCAGGGTGTGGATAAACTTTTAAAAATCCTGGATCTTTGTGGGTCCACACCTCATTTCAAAAATGAATTTGGTGCGCGGATATTCAAAATTACCCGGGACGAAAATGGTGAACGCCTTACCCATATGCGGATCACTGGCGGCAGCCTTAAGGCCCGGGATAGTCTCACATTCGAAAAAGAAGAGGGTGAGGTATCGGAGAAAATCAATCAGATCCGCCGCTATTCGGGAGATCGTTTTGAACAGCTGGATGTGGCTGCAGCCGGTGAAGTCTGCAGCGTAACAGGACTGACGGAAACTTATGCCGGTCAGGGCCTGGGCTTTGAAGGTCAGGCGGAAGAAAGCCTGATGCGGCCGGTACTTACCTGGCAGCTGCGTCTCCGCATGAATGAAGACCCCTTTGCGGCTTACCGGAAATTGATGACCTTATCTGAAGAGGAACCTATGCTGGCCATTGCTTATGATGAACGGCTGAAAAAGATTACAGTCCGTATGATGGGCCAGATGCAGCGGGAAATTCTTAAAGATCTTGCCATGAAACGGTTTGGACTTGAGATTGCCTTTGAGCAGCCTTCGGTTATTTACAAGGAAACCATTGCCGAGCCGGTTATTGGTATCGGCCATTTTGAGCCTCTTCGTCATTATGCCGAGGTTCACCTTCTGATGGAACCGGCAGAGAGAGGCAGCGGTATTTCCTTTGATAGTAAATGCTCTACGGATGTGCTTTCCAAAAACTGGCAGAGACTGATCATTTCTTATCTTGGAAATAAAAGACTGAAAGGCGTGCTCACGGGATCGGATTTAACGGATGTGAAGATCTCTGTTATTTCCGGCCGTGCTCATGAAAAACATACAGAGGGTGGTGACTTTCCTCAAGCCTCCCGCAGGGCTGTACGGCAAGGTCTCATGAATGCTGCCAATGTGCTTTTGGAACCCTGGTATGATTTTAGAATCGAGCTTCCACAGGGCAGCCTTGGCCGTGCTCTTAATGATTTGAATCAGATGCAGGCAGAAATCAATCCGCCGGAATTTGAAGGAGACAATGCTATTATTACCGGAAGTGTGGCTGTTTCACAGCTTGCTGATTATGCGGATGAGCTCTCTTCCTACACCAAGGGTGAAGGTCGCATTGACTGTCGGGTTGGTGCTTACCGTCCCTGTCCGGATCCGGCGTCTATTATAGAAAAAATCGGATATGATGCAGAAGCTGATCAGAGAAATCCATCTTCTTCCGTCTTCTGTGAGCATGGAGCCGGTACGGTTGTTCCCTGGTATGAAGTGCCGGGAAGAGCTCATGTGGATAGCGGCATTACTTTAAAGAGGGCACCCCGGGAATATGTGTCGTTTAGCGGACCTCTTTATGTAACGGGCCTTAAATCGGATAAAAACGGACGGCTTGTGGTGGCAGGTGTAGGAGCGGAAAATATGATGCTCACCCTGGAGGATACAGCAGAAAATCCTTATGCTCAGAAAAATGAAGACCTGACACCCCATGTGGCGGTCTCCCGTCAGGGTCAGGCAGCCCGAGAGGAGGCTTTGTCTTACGGTGAGAGGCAGAGAAAGATTATTGCAGCAGAGGATGAGCTGGTATCTATTTTTGAGAGAACCTATGGCCCCATTAAATCAAAGCTCCATCATCCGGATAACGAAAGGCGTACCATTCGGGGAAAAGAGCCGGTTAAAGAATGGAAACCAAAAAAAGGTGCAGAAGTTCCGACGGCAGAGGTGCTTTTAGTGGATGGCTACAATGTCATCTTTGACTGGGAAAACTTAAGAAATCTGACGGATCCGGATATTAAGGCGGCTCGGGACCGTCTGATGGATATCTTATCCAACTATGCCGGCTTTACGAAGAAACATACCATTTTAGTATTTGATGCTTACCGGGTCAGCGGCGGTACGGAACAGGTGATGAAGTATCACAATATTACTGTGATCTTTACAAAAGAGGCTGAAACCGCGGATCAGTATATTGAAAAGGCAGCCCGGGACCTTGTGAATCGAAAGAAACATGTGACAGTAGCCACTTCTGATGCAGTTGAGCAGCTAATTATTTTTGGAGCAGGAGCCCGGCGAATGGCCGCTCGGGAACTTTTGGAGGAAATTATCCGCACGGAGGATGATATCCGGGAAAAATATTTGGAGACCAACGGAGGCGGAAAATATTTCCTTCAGAATAATCTGGCAAAAAAGCTTGCGGAAATTGAAATTGAGACAGAGTCGTAAGCATCCTGTGCTAGAATAATATAGAGATGAGATATGATTTCATGACAATAAATACGCATAAAGTGTGAATTGTATTGGATGAGCAGTTAATGAAGCGGATTGCGAATACTTTAGTCCCTAAAAAGGAGAATAATTATGGCTGATAAAGAAATTAAACTTGAAAAAAAAGAGGACAATATCATCTGGCGCGCTCGCAAAAGGATCTGGTGCGGACTGCCCTGGACATTTACAGTATACAGTCTGAGCGATGACCGCCTTTTTGTCAAAAGCGGGATGCTGAATATTCATGAGGATGAGGTGCGGCTTTACCGAATCCGGGATGTAGGCATGAGTGCGACTCTGATTCAGAGAATTTTCGGTTTAGGTTCGGTTTCAATCTGCTCGACAGATTCTTCTTTGAGAGACTTTGAACTGAAAAATATAAAAAATGCCCGTGCTGTTAAAGATAAGATTTCGGAACTGGTAGAGGCTGAAAGACAGAGAAAGAGAGTCTCAACCCGGGAAATCTTGGATCACAACGGCCCTGAGCATATGGATGACGATGATGGCTTTGATTTCCATGAAGATATGTGAGGAACGAAGTGAGAACGTTTGATTTTTATAAGGACTTTACCTGTATCGCAGGAGAGTGCCATCATAGCTGCTGCCGCGGTGGTTGGGAACTGGATATGGATGATGAGACGTGGGAACTTTATCAGAAGGCTGAAGGTTCCTTTGGTGATCATATCCGTCAGCATTTAGAGACCATCGAGGAGGATGGAGAGACTTTCAATACCATCTGTCTGGAGGATAGTCATTGTCCATTCTTAAATGAAAGAGGCCTCTGCGATATCATTTTAAATATGGGGGAGAGTGCCATTAGCGTGGTCTGTACGGAATATCCCCGTTATACCCAGAGAATGGGGCAGCATACGGAAAGGACTTTGTCTTTGTCCTGCGAGGAAGTAGGAAGGCTTCTTTTTTCGAAGAAAGATAAGCTTTCTATGACGGAAGATGAAGATGTGCTTCCGGACGAAGATTATGAAGATGAGATTGATGGTGAAATCCTTGAGTTAATCCGCCAGAAAGCCATTGGTATTCTTCAGAATCGCCAGTTCGATATTAATCGTCGGATACAGGAGTATATGATTTTCTGCGGCAAAACTCAGGATTATGTTAACCGATTGGAAGAGTCTGACGAGGAAGAAGAGGAGCTTAAGGAGTTCTTAAATGGATATAAGGCATTTGAAGACGGAGGATATAACCAGCCTTTGAATGAGCATGTGCGGAATTCTGTTGATGTAAAAGAAAATGAGCGGCAGAGTGGTCTGAGCATGGATGACTCGGGAGAAAATGGTGCCTTGAGCATGAATCGAGACGATTTGAGCATAGAAAAGAAGACTCCAGACATGCTGAGCGCGGATGCATTTTCAACTGAATGGGAAGCGATGATTTTAGATGCTTATGAAGAAAGACTTGAGATGCTGGATCTTATGTCGGTTCTGGACGATGAGTGGCAAAATGTCATGAATGCTTTCTGTGAGCATGAAGAAGATTATGTGGATTTATATAAAGCCTTTATGATTCGAAGGGATGGCGGCAGAAATCTTGCTTATGAGCATTTGATGAGTTATTTCACTTACCGTTATTTTCCCCGGGCACTGCAGGATGGCAATGTTCTTGGAAAAGCCCAGTTCTCGCTGCTTTCTTTCCTGGTAATCCGGGATATGGATATCTTGGAACTTGGAGAGGATCATATCGACACAGCACGAAAGTATTCCCGTGAAGTTGAACATGCTGATGATAACGTGGACATTCTTATGGAAGAACTGCTCTTTACGGAAAGCCTTAAGGCGGAAAATGCTGTAAGGCTGATGGCCTATTAAAAATCTTGAATTCGTATTTTAAAAAGTAAAAGAGCTGTCCGTTCTGGCCGGGCAGCTCTTGTATTTTGGGGATTTTTGAATTTATCCGATGTGCTTTAAGAAGGCTTCATAACCTCTTAAGGTTTCATAAAGGTCAGCCTTGGAAATGGCTTCATGGGGAGCATGCATATTGAGCACGGCTACACCGCTGTCGATGACATTCATGCCATAGAGAGCCAGAATGTATGCAATGGTACCGCCGCCGCCAAGATCAACTTTGCCAAGTTCAGCTGTCTGGAAATTAACTTTTTCCTTATCAAGGACGTTGCGAAGCTGAGCCAGATATTCGGCATTGGCATCATTAGAGCCGGATTTTCCACGGGATCCGGTAAATTTATTAAAGACCATACCACCGCCATGGTAAGCCACATTTTTCTTGTCAAAGCTGGAGGCATAGGTGGGATCAAAAGCGG
>CAVDGK010000156.1:0-4944 GCA_963607995.1 Oscillospiraceae bacterium
CCATATGACTATGGGTGAGGGAGGTGCCGTTTATACAAAGAATGCCAAACTCCACAAGATCATTCGCTCCCTTCGTGACTGGGGACGTGACTGCATCTGCCCTCCGGGACATGATAACTTCTGCGGTCACCGTTTTGATAAGCAGTATGGTGAACTGCCGGTAGGTTATGATCATAAATATGTTTACAGCCATCTTGGCTACAACCTGAAAGTTACCGATATGCAGGCTGCTGTAGGCTGTGCCCAGCTGGAAAAATTCCCCACCTTTGCACAAAGAAGAAGGGAAAACTTTAAGTTCCTGACTCAGGCTCTCTCCGGTATGGAAGACAGGCTGATTCTTCCAAAGGCAACGGAAAATGCTGATCCCTGCTGGTTTGGTTATCTTATTACCTGCCGCGAAGGGGTGGAGAGAAGCACCATCGTCAAACAGCTTGAAGGTGACGGCATTCAGACCAGAATGCTTTTTGCAGGCAACTTGACAAAGCATCCCTGCATTACCGATGATGAAAAGGTAAAATCCATGATCCGCATTGTGGGTGATCTTAAAAATACAGATGAGATTATGGAAAGAGCTTTCTGGATCGGTGTTTATCCGGGCATGAATGAAGATATGCTCTCAGATATGGCTGCATCCGTTAAACGTGCCCTTGGGAGGTAATCATGAGAAAATCACTGAGCACGCCTTTTGAAAAGGCCCGTTGGGATGCTTACTTTGCACTGGATAAGTCCAAAGGTGCACCGGTAAAGAAGCGTTTTATGCAGGTGAAAAGGGCCTATTACGAAGGAACTTCCTTAGAAGAAACTCAGGAAAAGATCCGTAATCTTATCCGTCATGCAGTTGCTACGACGGATTTTTATAAAGACTACGATCCGGAGACAGATCTTAAGAATCTGCCTATTGTCAATAAAGCTCTTTTTAAAGAAAAATACGAATCCTTCCGTTCATCCATTTACAGGGATGCAGAGGATAACCGCATTATGACCACCAGCGGTTCTACCGGAACGCCCTTTGCCATGATCCAGGATAAGCGGAAGATCAACTGCAATACGGCAGACAGTATTTTCATGGGAACCCTGGCCAATTATCATATTGGTCAGAAGCAGGCCTTTATCCGGGTCTGGGTTAATAATGTCAAAAAAGGCAAAATCCGTCTCATGATGGAAAACTCCATTATGATCGACAGCTCTTCTTTAAGCGATGAGTCTCTTGAAAAAATGGTACGGCTCATCCGGGATAAAAAGGTGAAATGTCTGGTGGGTTATGCTTCCGCCTTGGGAGAACTGGGGCATTATATTAAAAGGACAAAGCAGGATACATCAAAGTTTTCGGTATGTTCCATCATTCCTATTTCCGAAAATATGCCGGTAGGCACTCGAAATGAATTGTCGGACATTTTTGACTGCCCGGTCCGTTCCTGGTATTCAAATGAGGAAAATGGCATCATGGGTGTGCAGGTTAAAGATAATTCGGAGGCCTATTACATCAATTCCGAAAGCTATTTCTATGAAATCCTGAAAATGGATTCCGACGAACCGGCGGAAGATGGAGAGTTGGGACGCATTGTCATTACGGACCTGACTAATTATGCTTTTCCGGTGATCCGTTATGATAATGGAGATACGGCAGTGGCTCATCACGAGGATATGGGAAATGGCAAGTTCCGTCTCTTTTTGGATGAACTTTACGGACGACGATCTGACCTTATATACGATACCAAGGGACGGGCTGTGACGCCTTATCTTATTACTAATAACATGTGGGATGTGGAAGGTGTTGACCAGTTCCGCTTCCTTCAGACGGGGCTTAAGTCTTATGAGCTGCGGTTAAACGGTGATCAGGCTGTTATGGATGTGGATGATATGATCAGCCGCATCAAACCAACCCTTGGAGAGGACGCTGACATCGAAGTTACTTTTGTGGATGAAATACCGGTGCTGGCCTCCGGCAAAAGAAAATATATTGAAAATCTCTGCCCGGAATACAAATAAATGGAAAGAAAGAAATCAGTATTAGGAAATATGATCTATACAATAGCGGGAGCATTAGTCTTAAACGGCGTGCTCCAGCTTATTGTTTATCCGCGGCTTAATGCCGAGATCGGAGCCGAAGCCATCGGTTCCGTGCTTTATATTACAGGTCTTGTCAGCATCCTGGGTCCATCCATCGGACAGTCCTTAAATACCAGCCGTCTGGTGGTGCGCCGGGATCATGATGTCAGCAATGGTGATTACGACTGCACCATTCTTCTTTTTTCGGCTATTGGCATTGCGGCAGCCCTGATTTATTCAAGGGCATCCATAGAAGGAGCAGCTACTTATCTTTTAACGGCTTTGCTTCTTATTGTAACAATATTCAGATATTATGGTGATTGCGAATACCGTTTAAACCTTAATTACAAGCGGTACTTTATTTATTACCTGCTGATATCCATTGGCTATATCGTAGGCTATGTCCTGTATAAACTGGGTGGCAGTTGGTTTTTGATCTTCCTTGTGGGAGAGGCAGCGGCTCTGGTTTACGTAACGGTAACGGGGGGCATTTTTAAGAAGTTTTTGACCCGTTCCCCCAACTTTAAGGTCGTACTGGGAAAAGGTGCGGTGTTGGTGGGTTCTTATTTTGTTACCAATACAACTTTGAATATTGACCGTCTGGTGCTGAATAACACCCTTGGGGGCATAGCGGTTACAGAATATTATGTGGCTTCCCTTATTGGAAAGACGCTGGTGCTTTTCATTGCACCGATCAATACGATCATTATTTCTTATCTTACTAAGGATAGGATTAAAATGAACCGGCGTGGTTTCTTAAAATATGCCGGTATCGGCCTTCTGGTATCTGCTGTTTTCTTTGGCCTTTGCCAGATTGGAACGCCGATTTTTATTAATTTATTTTATGCCAGCCTTTACGGGTCTGTTGAAGGAATTATAACAGTTGTAAATCTGACTCAGATCCTGAGCATGCTTTCGGCTTATCTTTTCATTATCGTGCTTACGTTCACTAATGAAAAATGGCAGCTTGGACTGCAGTGTGCTCATCTGGTACTTTTACTTGTACTCATTGTCGTTATGATGCAGGGCAGCCTTGAGAATTTCTCCATGGCGGTACTGATCGCCAATGCTATCCGGATTGTGGCTGTCTTGATATTGGGATTGATTAAAGCCGGAAATACTGAAAAATCATAAGTTTTAATACCTACGAGCAGGTCACAGCACTCTTGTCCGGAGAGACACGCTTTCGCTCTGCTCGTCGACACATGCTCACACTTAACGAAGTCGAGTGCTTGCACGATGACTGAGTTTAGTGTGGCAGCGGTTCTGTTGAGCAAAGCGAAACGGAACTACCTAAGTACCGGTCTCCTCGAAGGTCTTCCTTAGCAGGGGTGCATGGACCTTACTCTGTGCATCAAAAACAAGGAAGAGCATGGGTGCAAAATGAAATAAGATGGAAATTGAAAAATAAAGGTTTACGTATAGCGGTTCTGCCGCAGAAGGAGGTTATCATGCAGGCTGGAGAAGTACTGAGAAGAACAGCATTTAACGCCCTGGATTCCATCCATGGAAACAAACTGAAAAAACTAAAAGATACCAATAAAAGAGAAATCGTTGATGGTGTTACGCCGGAGTATGCCTCAAGACGTATCCGGAAAATCACGGAATATGCCGCTAAAAACTGCCCATTTTACCGTGAACTTCCCACGAAAGCAAAACTCAGTGATTTTCCCGTTCAGAATAAAGGTGATTTCATCGAACATTACGATGGCATCTTAAGTGATGAATTCCGTTCACAAAAAGATAAACTGACAAAACTCTCTACCAGCGGATCGACAGGAACCCCCTTCACCGTACTGGCTGACCCGGACAAAATGAATCATGTCTTCATGAACTTTATGTCTGTTATGGAACTTAACGGGTTCCGTCTTGGCATGAAGAGAGCAGAGTTTCGTGCCTGGATTAAGGGGAAAAATACCATTTCCTCCTTTAAGTCCTTCAAGAATAATCTGAAGATGTTTGATATCTCCAACATGGGAGACGAAGCTTTAAGGGAAATCTGTGACCGCATTAAGAGAGAAAAAATCCAGGTTCTCGTTACCTATTCGTCAGCTCTGACTGCCCTGAGCCAGTATGTTTACCGCACAGGCTATGATACCAGTAACTGGGACGTGGAAATGATCTTCACCATGGGTGAGGCAATGCCGGAATCCACCCGTAAGCTGGCTTCCGAAATGTTTGGTACTGTACCGGTGCGTTCTTATGGAAATAATGAAAATGGTTTCGTTGCCGTTTCACTTCCGGGAGAAAATGATTACACTATCGACCTTTATAATTATCAGGTGGAAATTCTGTCCCTGACTTCTGATGAACCGGTTCCGGATGGAGAATTGGGACGTATCGTTGTGACGGATTATTATAATAGAGCATTCCCTATGATTCGTTATGATACCGGAGATACAGGAAAGATTTATCGCTGGAAGGATGAAAATGGTCGTCTGCATGCAAAATTTACGGAAATCTATGGCCGTCGTGGTTCCATGCTTTATAATACAGCCGGCGAACCACTGTCCATCCATGTATTCATGAATGTCCTTCTTAATTTTGAGGGAGTTCTGAGACAGGCTAAATGTATTCAGACGGATGTGGATGCTTATGAACTGTATCTTAATCCTGTGAATAAGGAAACCCTTAACGAGAAGGCCGTACTTGATGCTTACAAGAAATATCTTGGAGCAGATGCTAAGGTTACCGTCATTTATGTTGATAACCTGCCCATCCAGCAGTCCGGAAAAACCATGGTTTGCGAGAACCACTGCAGTAAATATATTTAAGTATGCCTTTTTGACATCGTACGGCTCGCCAGGGGTACAGTTCACGCAACATGCTGCGTTTGCTGTTCCTCGCGGCGCTTATGCGCTCCAGCTCCTGCGCAAACTCGCTGCTTCGCAGCTC
>CAVDGK010000157.1:0-4923 GCA_963607995.1 Oscillospiraceae bacterium
ACATTAATACCAAGAAAATAAAAAGCTACTGCCTGGGTTCCGAAGCCATCGAGATTAACAAAAGGGCTGCGGAAAAGAACCTTAAGGAGCTGGAGGAACAGGAGAAAGATATACTCGACAGACAGAAAAAGTTAAGCGATGTTTCGGCTTATCTTAAAAACGCCCAGACTTACTTTAAAGATTATGATCTTAATGCTCACCGGGAGTGGAAAAGGGTTTCTTTTGAACTTCATAATGAAAAGAAGCATTATGAGGAACTTTTGGAAGCTCAGAAGAAGGATAGTGAGTTCTTTGCTTTGACAAACCGAGTCAGCCAGCTGAGCCATTCGCTTCGGGACAAAAAGAATGAAAGAGAAGAAAATATAAAAAAGAAAACTCGACTGGACGTACTGGCGGATGAAAAAGTCAAGTTGGTGGATGGCTATAAATTAAAAATTTCCCAGAGGGAGAAAGCTCTGGATGTGGAAAGAATGCTTAATCCAACGGCAACGGAGAGAGCGATGGAGGAATATGATAAGTTCCTTCTCAGCGATTCACAGACCGGCGGCCTTATGAGTTCAGAGTATAAAGAACGGAAAAAACGCCGTGTCCGGGATCTTGAAAATAATATTAATGGCAAGCAGCAGGCTTACAATAACCGCAAGCAGGATGTGGACCGCCTGCCCATCGGTTTGGATGTGGAAGCTGCTTACCAAAAAAGACGGGGGAAGATCTGGATTGATGACCTTCAGGGAATCCAGCAGAAACTTCACCGTCAGACTGCCAATTATGAGCGGATATTTAAAAGTGAATTTGTGCTCAGCATTTATGCTACGGCTAAGGAAGCCAAGATGGATATTGATGCAATCAACCAGGAACTGCGAAAATTACAATTTTCCACCCGTTATCGTTTCGATGTGAAGCTTCTTGAGGATCATTCCGATTATGCCAAGATTCTTCAGTATGCAGAATATCTTCAGAAAACCAACAATATGGAAGATGGTCAGATGTCATTGACAACTCTTTTTGGATACAATGATAAGGAAGTAGAGGAGAGAGAAAAGGAAATCCACGACATCATTAACCGCATTGTGGAGAAAAACGATCATGCGGAGATTAAAAAATATGCGGATTATCGAAATTACATGACCTATGAGATCATTATTAATAATGATGAAGTTAAGGATGGCAAGCTTTCCAAGCAGATGGGGTATAATTCCGGGGCCGGTACTCAGATCCCCTATACGCTGATTCTGACGGCGGCTCTATCCATGATTTATAATGCCAGAGTTAATTCGGTGCGGCTTATTTTCATCGATGAGCCTTTTGAAAAAATGAGTGACAGCAATATTAAGAAGATGCTGGAATTCTTTAAAAATCAGAATCTTCAGGTTATATTCTGTGCCCCGCCCAACAAACTGGAATCCATCGGCAGTGAATGCGGTGTCATTATTCCGGTACTGAAACGCAGCAACGACAGGATGCAGATCGGAAAGGTTAAATTCCATGAATCCGGAGTATGAAAAACGTCTCATAGAATTACTTCTTGGAAAATACCACCGACGTTTGAATAAAGAAGTAAAAACGTCTCGAAGAATTATGGCAAAGCCCACAGAACTGTATCGACAGTATGATCAGAATGATGCTTCTATTGAAATGAAGAAAAAGCTGGAAGAGGCGGTCAAAATCCTGGCGGAGAAAGATTTTATCTCTATGGATTATTTAAGATTCAGCACGGATATTGAAAAAATCTATCTGAATGAAGAGAAGATAGAAGAACTCTATCTTTATCGTCAGGAACGATTCGGTATCGAAGTACCTGCTTCTGCCCTGGAGGAACTCAAAAGACTGGCAGAATCCTATAGGAATGCCGGAATCATGACATCATCCTATGCAAAAGAGATTTTATCACAGCTTGATGATGTATCTCACATACCTGAAAAGGAAAAAGTACAAAAGAATCTGAGCATGCTCAATTTCCTGGAAAATAATCAGGAAGATATCTATATCCGTGAAGCTTCCATGCTGGTTTATGGGGATTCCAAGTATTTTGAAGAACATAATCTGCGGGAAATCTGTGATTATCTAAGAAAATTTAGTGGAAAAGTTTTGGAAGATGAGGAGCGGTATGAGGATATCCTCTCTGACTTTCATATCCTGTCTAATGATGCGGAAATCAGTATTAAAGGGCCCTGGAGAATTGAATGGGACGGAACGTTGCTAGATATAGGAAATCTGGCCGGGGGTATTTCTTTTTCGGTATCAGATGTGAGGAAAATCCGGCATATATCTGTGGATACAGAATGTCTCATGACCATTGAAAATAAAACATCCTACCGTCGGATGAGAGATGTGGAAAAAGCGTACCTCTATCTTGGAGGTTTTGCCATCCATGGTCAGATTGAATTCATAAAGAAGGTTATAGCAGATAATTCGGATATAAAGCTTTATCACTTTGGAGATATAGATGTGGGAGGTTTTCTGATTCATCGTCATTTATGTGCAGAGACAGGAGGGGATTTTAAGCTTTATCGTATGGGAATTGAAGAACTGCGAAATGAAAAATACCAAAAATCCCTGAGGCCTCTGACAGACAATGACCGAAAAAGAAGTGAAAGTCTTGCAGAGGATAGACGTTATGCAGATGTGGTGCGATATATGCTGGAGAAAAATGTAAAACTGGAGCAGGAAATTATCAGTTATGATATTGTACAATAGCATAAAATTTTACTTGCATTTTTGTAAAAAAATATGGCATAATAACTCACGCATTTAAAATTAAATATGTAAAAGCAAACGACATTAAATATCGTCTGAGCCTATGTCCGATGGCTCTGACCGGTTTAATGTCGTTTTTTTATGCAAAAATGAGGAGGATTTTTTTATGCCGAAAACAAAATTTCAAAGTGTTATTTTTACCTGTATCATGGTCTTTTGCATGGTTTTTTGCATGACCGTTTATACCATTTCCATGAATATGGGAGGACTTAGTTACATGGTCTTTGGTCTGGCTATCAAGGAAATGTGGGTTGAATATGTGGTGGTCTGGATTCTGGCTTTCTTCATCGTAAGTCACATTGCACAGAAGCTGGCTTTCCGTATGGTGACTCCGGGAAAGGATAAGCCGATTTTCATTATTCTCTCAATCCAGAGCATGACAGTTTGCCAGATGGTCCCATTGGTTACCTTATTTGCCACATTTTTCCACAATGGATTTACGGCAGAGTGGTTTACTCAGTGGATCACACTGGCTGTTAAATGCTTCCCCATGGCCTTCTTCCTGCAGATCTTCTTTGTAGGACCATTCGTAAGAATGGTGTTCAGAACACTTTTTAAGAGCCAACCACAGAAATAAATAAAAATTAAGATCTTATATAAAGAGCTATTGTTTCCTTACGAGAAATGATAGTTCTTTTTTTACTGTATAGGAAATTGCGTTGCCGTTGCAATTCCTATACAGTAAAAAAGCCCTCCGGGCAGGATACGCACTCGTGCGAGGATGAAATATGTCGTATGCGACTGCGCCGGTTGCAGGAGTTTCGCGAGCGAAACTCTTTGTTGCGTACGAACTTAGCCTATGTACGCCTACGCGGCAGATATATTTTCGCTTTATCAAAAATTTGCAATGGCTATGTATCTTTTAAAATACATTAAATTGGTGTTTTATATCCCCCCCTACGGCTTATATTGTAAATCTGACATTGTTATAATTCTAACATACTCAAAAATCCGAAAGGAAGTTTAGATATGCAGACAATGACGACGGAATCCTCCGTTCTTGGAACACTGACATCTTATTGGTCAGACCGGGCCCACAGCTACAGCGCCCAGAATATAGCTGAAATGAATGACTGGCGGTGCAAAGCCTGGCGGGAACTGATCCTGAAATATGCACCGGAGAAAGAAGTGCTCCGTATCCTTGATGTAGGAACCGGCCCTGGATTTTTCGCCATTAATCTGGCGCTGGCGGGACATAAAGTGACCGCCGTGGATGTGACGGAACACATGATCTGGCATGCCAGGGAAAATGCATATGCCTATGGTGCTAAGGTGGAATTTGTTCACCATCGGGGCGAATTTCTTCCTTTTGAAGATAATAGTTTTGATTTGGTTGTCAGTCGAAACGTGGTATGGAATCTGGAATATCCAAAGGAAGCTATGGCAGAATGGGAGAGGGTTTTAGCTCCCGGCGGTCGTATGGTCTATTTTGATGCAAACTGGTATCTCTACCTTTTTGATGATGACCTTCGGGCGGAAAAAGAAGCCCGTCATGCTGCTTTCCATGCCAAACACATGCCGCATCATCATGCCGGTGATCTTTCAGCCAAACGGGTGGCTGATCTTGAAAAGGCCGCCTATGATCTTCCTTTGTCAAAAGAACGTCGCCCGGAGTGGGATACAAAGATCCTTGAAGAGCTGGAAATGAAAGTCGTGGAGATTATTCCTGATGTAGGTCCCATGGTTTTGGATCCTCTGGACTATGAAAGAGATGCTCCCATCTATACCTTCATGGTATGCGCGGAGAAATGATCTGTTCAAACATTCCTTATTGGATGAATGATATGTTGCATCTGCAGCAGGATACAGCCTTATCAGGAAGAAATATAAAAATAAAGTCGAGCTGACCTTTACTGAAATGCAGAACCTGACTGATAGAGCCTGTTCTGGTGTATGAAAGTATCTGGGTCAGCTTATAAATATAGAGTTTATGAAAAAATTTTCTTATACAGGAAATAGTCAGTTCAATCCCCTTCGAAGATATATCTGCCGCCGCCTTCTCCTTTTGATTCCGGTTCTTTTAGGTGTTACCATTCTCACCTATGGCCTCATGTATTTATCTCCGCAGGGACCGGTAGAAATGATGCTTCAGGCTCAGGGAACGGCACCGGATGCCGATGTGGTAAATGCCATGAAAAGTCAGTTGGGTCTGGACCGGTCCTTTAT
>CAVDGK010000158.1:0-4852 GCA_963607995.1 Oscillospiraceae bacterium
CCTGGAATTTCGACAAAGGATATTGACCGTTACGGTGAACAGCTGATCCGTGAAAAGGGCGGCGTTCCGAATTTTAAAAATTATAATGGCTATCCGGCTTCTATCTGTGTATCTGTTAATGATGAGGTTGTTCATGGTATTCCAAATAAACATCGCATCTTAAAAGAGGGCGATATCGTTTCTCTTGATGCAGGTCTTATTTGGAAAGGTTATCATTCCGATGCAGCCCGAACCTGGGGGGTTGGCGAAATCTCTGATGAAGCTTCAAAACTTCTTGAGGTAACGCAACAAAGCTTCTTTGAAGGTATTAAAGAAGCAGTAGCTGGTAATCATCTTCATGATATTTCTAATGCCATTGCTGATTATGTGGATCAGTTCGGCTATGGAATTGTTGAAGAGCTGGTAGGTCATGGCATTGGTACCCATCTGCATGAAGATCCGCAGGTTCCTAATTTCCATCAGAAGCGTCTTGGCCCCCGTCTTGTAAAGGGCATGACGCTGGCTGTTGAGCCTATGATCGATATCGGAACCAAGGATGTTAAATGGATGGATGATGGCTGGACAGTAAAGACAGCAGATGGTTCTCTTTCAGCCCATTATGAAAATACCATTGTTATCACGGACGGTGAGCCGGAAATCCTGACACTGCTCTAAAGGCAAAATATAGAAGAAAATTTAAACAAAAGAATGCACGCTTTGCGAGCATTCTATCGTCACGAAACAAGGATGGCACTGCTGTAAAGAAAGACTTGCGGCAATGCCATCTGATATATCATCAATTAATCCGTAAGAGGAGGAGTGTAGTAAATGTCAAAAGCTGACTCAATCGAAGTTGAAGGTACAGTTCTCGAAAAACTTCCCAATGCTATGTTTAAAGTAGAACTTCAGAATGGTCATGTTGTACTGGCTCATATCAGTGGCAAGCTGAGAATGAACTTCATTAGAATCCTGCCGGGAGATAAGGTTACTATTGAACTTTCACCTTATGATCTTAGTAAAGGCCGTATCGTCTGGAGAGATAAGTAAATAACACCATTGCCTGAATGTATGATGAAAAGTAAATTCCATTTAAAAAAGATATGGTCTGAACTTCAAATCATAAAAAAATCTGCACAAAGTTTTCAAAAAAAATGTGTCAGAAAGTGCTTGTAATCAGGTATATTAGGTGCTATAATCTATATTCGCGCGGAAAGTGCGTTTATTTACGGAAAGGAGGTCAATATGAAAGTTAGAGCTTCCGTAAAACCGATGTGCGAAAAGTGCAAAGTTATTAAGAGAAAGGGTGCTATTCGCATCATCTGCGAAAACCCGAAGCACAAACAGAGACAGGGTTAATTCACTGTCGGACCTCGAAACAAGAATCTGTACGCGGCTGCACAGATTTGGCTGCGCGAGCAATGATGAAATCGAGATTGCTCGATCTTGACGTATAAAATTAGAAGATTATATTCGTCAGGCGAATGAATTGTCATCGCGATGAGAGGTGCTTAAAACCGGTGCGTCATTTCACCGGAAAGGTCATGTAAGCACATGCATGGCTGGGTATTGTATCAATACCCCATTTAGGAAACCGTAGACTTAGCAACAAAAACAAGAAACAAATGGAGGAATTGCGATGGCTCGTTTAGCCGGCGTAGATTTACCGAGAGACAAAAGAGTTGAAATTGGTCTTACCTATATTTATGGTATTGGCCGTACAACATCTAACAAGATTCTCGCTGAAGCAAAAGTGAATCCGGATACTCGCTGCAGAGATCTGACAGACGAAGAAGTTGCCCGGATCAAAGATGTTATGGATGCAACCTGTGTAGTGGAAGGCGACCTTCGCCGTGAAATCGCTATGAATATCAAGCGACTTCAGGAAATCGGCTGCTACAGAGGTATCCGTCACAGAAAAGGTTTACCGGTTCGTGGTCAGAATACCAAGAACAATGCAAGAACCCGTAAGGGACCGAAGCGTACGGTAGCCAATAAGAAGAAATAATTGGAACTGAATCAAAGGATAAGAAAGTAGGTTAGTTTTTATTATGGCAAAACAGCAGAAAACATCTAAGAAGACGACAGGCAAGCGCCGCGTCAGAAAAAACGTTGAACATGGACAGGCACATATCCAGTCATCTTTCAATAATACAATCGTTACTTTGACAGATGCAAACGGCAACGCTCTTTCATGGGCATCAGCCGGTGGCCTTGGTTTCCGCGGTTCAAGGAAATCTACTCCTTATGCAGCTCAGACAGCAGCAGAAACAGCTGTAAAAGCAGCTCTGCCGCATGGCCTTAAGACTGTTGATGTATTTGTAAAGGGACCGGGTTCAGGCCGTGAAGCCGCTATCCGTGCTCTTGCTGCTTCAGGTCTTCAGGTTCTTAGTATTGAGGACTGCACACCGGTTCCGCATAACGGATGCCGCCCGCCGAAACGCAGAAGAGTATAAGCCACACATAGGAGGAAATGATAGATGGCAGTAGACAGAGTTCCTGTTCTGAAAAGATGCCGCTCACTTGGCCTTGAACCCGCCGTTATGGGCATTGACAAAAAGTCTAACAGACAGCTTAAGAGAAGCTCACGCAAGGTTTCAGAATATGGCCTTCAGCTTCGTGAAAAGCAGAAAGTTAAATTCATTTACGGCGTTCTTGAGAAGCCGTTCCGTAATTATTACAAAAAAGCCGATCAGATGAAAGGTATGACAGGTGACAACCTGATGGCCCTTCTCGAAATGAGACTGGACAATGTTATCTTCCGTCTTGGTTATGCCAGAACAAGAAAAGAAGCAAGACAGATCGTAGATCATCGTCATGTTCTTGTTAATGGCAAGCTTGTGAACATCCCGTCTTATCAGGTTAAAGCCGGTGATAAGGTTGAGATCAAAGAAAACAAGCGTTCCTCAGCTCGTTACAAAGGCAACGGCGAGGACAAAGGTCATGAAGGAATCCTTGCTGCAACAGCAGGTCGTCTTGTTCCGGAGTGGCTTGAAGCTGATCGTGAAAACTTAAGCGGTGTTGTCAAGGAAGTTCCGAGACGTGAAATCATCGATATTCCGGTCAACGAAATGCTCATCGTCGAGTTGTATTCTAAGTAATAGCTGCAAAGGAGGGACATGTCAGTGTTTGATTTCAACAAGCCGAAGATCACAATGGAAGAACAGAGTGATAACAATTACGGTCGTTTTGTTGTTGAGCCGCTTGAAAGAGGTTATGGTACGACACTTGGTAATGCCCTGAGAAGAATTATGCTCTCTTCTCTGCCCGGTGCAGCTGTCAGCCAGGTTAAGATCGATGGAGTGCTTCATGAATTCACAACAATCCCGGGCGTTAAAGAAGACGTTGCCGAGGTTATTATGAACCTGAAGAGTCTGGCCATTCGCAATTCATCTGAGTCAGATGAACCGAAGACGGCTTATATTGAATTCGAAGGTGAGGGAGTCATCCACGCCTCCGATATTCAGGCTGATTCCGATATCGAGATCATGAACCCGGATCAGGTTATAGCAACAGTTTCAGGCGGTCGTGATTCTAAGGTTTATATGGAACTGACGATCACAAAAGGACGCGGTTATGTCAGTGCTGAAAAGAACAAAACAGAAGATATGCCTATCGGTGTTATCGCTGTTGATGCAATTTACACACCCATTGAACGTGTCAATATGACTGTTAACAACACCCGTGTTGGCCAGCAGACTGACTATGACAGACTGACACTTGACGTTTGGACTAAAGGAACATTATCACCGTGTGAGGCTGTCAGCCTTGCGGCAAAGGTGCTGAATGAACACCTTAAATTATTTGTCAATCTGACAGAAACAGCTCAGACAGCTGAAGTTATGATTGAAAAGGAAGACGATGAGAAAGAAAAAGTTCTTGAGATGAACATCGATGAACTTGAGCTTTCTGTACGTTCTTACAATTGCCTTAAGAGGGCAGGTATTAATACTGTTGAAGAATTATGCTCTAAGACTTCAGATGATATGATGAAGGTTCGTAACCTTGGTCGCAAGTCATTAGAGGAAGTTCTCGCCAAGCTGAAAGATCTTGGTCTTCAGCTTAAACCTAGCGACGAGTAAGTTGGCGGACAGTCCGCATGATGTCAGTAAGTCCGAAAGAGCATGACATTGTGTGCCGCCTTAAGGAGGAAATTTTAATGGCTGGTTATAGAAAATTAAGCAGAACAGCTTCCCAGAGAAAGGCTCTTTTAAGAAGCCAGGTTACATCCCTTCTCTATCATGGAAAGATTGTTACAACTGAAGCAAAAGCTAAGGAAGTTCGTAAGATTGCCGAAGGCCTTATCGCTTTAGCTGTTAAAGAAAAAGATAACTTCGAAACTGTTACCGTTAATGCCAAGGTTGCCCGCAAGGACGCTAATGGTAAGAGAGTAAAAGAAGTTGTAGATGGTAAGAAAGTTACCGTTTATGATGAAGTTGAGAAGGAAATCAAGAAGGATATGCCTTCACGTCTTCATGCAAGACGTCAGATGGCTAAGGTCTTCTATCCTGTAAAAGAAGTTCCGATTGCTGGAAAAGGCCGCAAGGCAAATACAAAGGTTATCGATATGCCGAACAAGATGTTTGACGAGATCGCTCCTAAGTATGTAGGCCGTAACGGTGGTTACACAAGAATCATCAAGATCGCTCAGCGTCCGGGTGACGGTGCTGTCAAGGTTCTTCTTGAGCTTGTATAATTTGCATCTTAGATGCATTTGCCGGGAAGTAGCTTGAGGTTACTAAACGGTTCTGAAGATATAACTTAACTATTGATTTACACACATAATATTAACGCACACTTGAAAGCGGGTCTTCGATTACGAAGACTCGCTTTTGTTAACTTATAGGAAATTCTTGTTTCTATACAATAATAAACG
>CAVDGK010000159.1:0-4830 GCA_963607995.1 Oscillospiraceae bacterium
AAATGAAAGCATCCGGCAGCAGATTTATAAAGTCAAGGCTGTTGATACAACGGCAGCGGGGGACACCTTTACAGGCTATTTTATCAGCGGAGTTCTAAACCATCTGCCAATTAAAGCGGCGATGGACAGGGCTTCAAAAGCATCGGCTATCGCGGTCACAAGGCAGGGGGCATCCCCCTCTATACCGGTAGCTTCGGAAGTAGATGAATTTCAGGGATAATTGCAATTAAACAGGAAATTTTGGAGATAAGGCCAAAGAGATTCGTTTAAGAAACATTCGCAGCCGGTGGGATGCCGGCGTTATAATTCTTCTTCATATGAGTTGTTTATACAGTCTGTTCCGATTAGTGTTGCACCAACGTCTATTGGACGATGAAATGAGCCGCGACGTTTTGAAAACTGTAATCATAGGAAAGGAAGGCAAAAATGGTTAAACTTTTAATTGATTGTGATACAGGAATTGATGATTCGATTGCTATTTTATTTGCTCTTAAAAGGCCGGATGTTCGCGTCATGGGTTTGATTTCCGGCTGCGGCAATACGAATACTTACCAGGCAGCGGACAACAACTTGCGACTCATTAAGCTTGCTTCCCCCGACTATGAAGTTCCGGTTGCCATCGGTGCCAATAAACCCATTAAAGGTGAATGGATGGGAGCAAATCCCAATATTCATGGAAAAAATGGTATCGGAGAGGCTTCTCTTCCACCCTCAGATCAGAAAGCCATTCAGGAAAGCGGGCCGGAGTTTATCGTTCGTATGGCTCGGGAAAATCCCGGTGAGCTGACCCTTGTGACTTTAGGACAGATGACAAATCTGGCCCTGGCACTGGATATAGAACCTAAACTGCCAAAGCTTTTCAAGGAAGTTGTAGCCATGGGCGGAAATGTAAAAGCAGATGGTAATGTCAGCCCCTGTGCAGAAGCCAATATTGCCGGAGATCCGGAAGCTGCGGACAAGGTTCTGATGGCAGATTTTAATCTGACCCTTGTAGGCCTTGATGTGACTATGAAGACGTGTATTACAAGAAATCTTATGGAGTCCTTGGATCATTATATAAAAGAAGAAAATCGTCCGATCTATGATTATATGAAGAGCGTACTGGACTTCTATTTTAGATTCAGCCGTGTGCAGGACCATTATATTGACAAATGTCCGGTTCATGACCCGTTGGCGGTTCTGGCAGCGGTGGATCCGACACGTTTTACCTTTAGAAAGTTAAGGGCAAGGATTGAGTGCGGCGGAACCTATTCCAGGGGCATGATCGTTACAGATGAAAGGGCAGAGCCTATGGAGGCTCCCTTTACAACATTCTGCGTGGATGTGGAAGGCGATAAGGCCATTGCCGATATCATGACTACATTTATGGATCAGACATACGCTTACGAAAATGAATAATAGGTAGTGTTCACTAGTTAAAGCTTCTTCCCCAGCATTTCCGGGTTAGTGGCATGGGCCATGGCTGTATCGCGACTGATGCGGCCGGCCTTGTACAGATTTAAAAGGCTGGTGTCCATGGAAATCATTTCCGGACGGGCAGAAGAATAAATAAGTCCCTCGATCTGAGGGATTTTTTTCTCCCGAATCATATTGCGGATGGCCGGGGTAATGGTCATGATCTCAAAAGCAGGCACCATCTGGTCATCCACAGTGGGAATCAGCTGCTGGGAAATAACGGCATTTAAAGTGGTTGAAAGCTGAATGGCAATCTGCTGCTGCTGATTGGCGGGGAAAACGTCAATGATACGGTTGATGGTATTGGCTGCGCCAAGAGTGTGGAGGGTAGACAGAAGCAAATGGCCGGTTTCAGCAGCGGTCATGGCTACCTCGATGGTTTCATAATCCCGCATTTCACCCAGTAAAATAACATCCGGGCTTTGCCGCAGGGAAGCCCGCAGGGCTGTTACATAATTTTCCGTATCTACGTTGATCTCGCGCTGACTGACGATGCAGCGGTCGTGGCGATGGAGATATTCCAACGGATCTTCCAGTGTAATAATATGGGCATCACGGGTATGGTTGATGCGGTCGATCATACAGGCCAGGGTAGTGGATTTACCGGATCCGGCGGTGCCGGTGACCAGGATCATGCCACTGCCGGCATGGCAAAGGCTCAATACAGATTCCGGAATATGAAGCTCTTCCGGATTGGGCAGAGTGAAAGTAATGACCCGGATTACGGCAGAGTAGCTGCCGCGCTGCTTATAGGCACTGACACGGAAACGGGAAATTTCCGGCAGAGCGAAGGAAAAGTCATCATCACCCTTCTCGGCAAGTTTTGTGAAATCCCGGTTTTCAGCCAGGGTATAAATCTCATGAAGAAGGTCGTCTGTATGCTTGGGCAGGAGGCGTTCTTCATCAATCTTGCGGATGGTTCCATTTTTTCTAAAAGAAAGGGGACGTCCGGCAACGATAAACACATCTGAAACCTGTTCATTGACTGCTTTTATGAGTAATTCTTTTATATTCATGGCGGAATATTTTCCTTTTTGGTTCTTTAGGGTGTTAAAACCTTGAGGGTATCAGTGGAAGACCATTCGCTGGTGGTGATGGTTTTCCAGCAGGTAATGGTGTAGTTTTCCGGCTCGTTAAGGGAGGCAAGATCCACGGCTACGGAGATAGCCTGGGAGTCAGAAAATGCAATCTGCCAGGAAAAGATCGTGTGACCTGTTTCATTTTGCAAAATGGAAACAATTACATCTCCGGCAGAGGTGGTGATTGACTGAGAATCTTTCTCTGAAGCTTCTTTGCACAATGAAGGCAGGGAAGCCAAGATTTCTTCCGAGGCATTATTGGCTTCGGTTCGGCTTGTAACCCGGTCTGCTTCCCGCTGACTAATGAGATAATTGCTGCGGGCTGTAGTAATGGAGAGGGTTGCAAACATAATAAGGCTCAAAATAAGGAAAATCACCAGAAGAAGGGAAGAGCCAATGCTGGTTATGTGCATGCGATTCTTTTTCTCAGGCATTCCCATTACCTCCCGGTAAATATTTTTCTACAGTCAGTGTGTAAATTGCCTCATCCGCTGAAGAAGGAGTATAGGAGAGAAGTACTGTCAGCATCCCATCTTTCATGGAGCAGATAGCTGTCAGTTCTTCAGATAAAGACTGTGTCTCTCCTGCATTATCAGTATCAGACAAAAGTGAGGTTAAATCAACTGCATAATCAGGATAAATTGCCTTCAGGCGATCTGAAATATCTTCCAGAGAAGTTCCGGAAGATATGGTTTCGGAGGCCGTAGTGCAGGCTGAAATGGCCTCTTCAAGTTGGGAAGCTTCCCGACTCATGAGCCGGGCTTTTACAAAGAACTGGACGCAGACACTGCTGGCCACAGCAAAAAACAGGATCGATATGATCAATTCGATAAGAAAGAGATTGGAACCTCTCGCAGATGTTCTACGATTCATGAGACCTCCTTTGTATTTATGTCAAGTCTGCACTTTGGCTTCTCACCATGATAACCGTGCGGGCTGTTTCATTATTTTCTGATGTACAGGTAACGGCATATAAATTGTCATTTATAGCTTCGATATCAAAAGACTGTACCTTAAGAATAGCTCGGCCGGCAGCGGCAGAAGAAGGTGTATTTTCGGCACTGACAAAAAGCTCCCGAAGCTCACCATCCAGAGCATAAATGTAAGTATAGTAGGTGCGCTCATTTTCTGTCGTTGTAAGCTTCAAAGCCTTTTGTCCATCAAGAGTGGTCAGAGATATTCCGCCATTTTCATCGGCCTGGCTCACCTTTTCCCGAATATAGGACAGGGAAGTCTGGGCGGTATAGTTTAACGCTGATTCATCTGTGGTTTTTTGATAGACATTTGTGGCTAAAATGATTACAGTTAGGGCCGACAGGGCAAAAACGAAAAAGAGTGCAATCGGAAATAACATATCGATCACATGTTTTTGCTGACGAGAAAACCGCATATAATACACCTCTCACTTCATTTCCAAAATCGTTACATCCGGATAAATATTGGCAGCGCTGACCTGATAATCCACGTAGAAAAGGGATTCATCCCAGGTAAGGCCGTAATGTTCTTTAAGATAATCCAGACTTTCCGGGTAACTGCCTTCCGAAGCGTAGCAATAGGTAATGGTGCGCTGCAGGGCATTTTCCAGATTCTCCTTCTGCCGCCGGATGGAATCTGATGAAAAACGGTCGAGACTCACATAAAAAATGAGCAAAACCGCTATGAAAATCACAATTCCCCATACCAGATACCGCAGACGGCGGGGCTTTTTTTCATAAGCAAAACGTGTCATAAGTTAAAACTCCATGTCATTTTTGCGACGTCATCAAAAGATAATGATAGTTGCTGCGCACTATGTGCTTTAGCAACAGTCACAGACATTCGCATTCAGAACTATCGTTCTTCGACTCTGTGCTGGTTTCCCATCAAATGTCTGTACTTCTATGCAAGTAAACTTGCTGATTTGTACAGCCAAATATCAAATGCTGGACAGAATACCCATTAGAGGCAGGATGACGGAGAGCAGAATCACCCCAACGATGAGAGATAAGGCGATAACCAGGGTCGGTTCCAACACAGAAAGCCGGTTAGAAAGCTGGGTGTCGATTTCATCTTGATACATATCGGAGATCTTCCGCATAACCTGCTCCATATTACCGGTGCGGGAGGCCAGAGTAATCATCCGGGCATAGCTGCCGGTGAAAATTTTGGCTTCATGGAGAGCATCTGACAGATTTTTTCCCTGATTCGTCAGTTTACGGCAGGTATCCAGTTTTTTTGCAAAATAAGGATCGTCGTTTAATTCATAAGCAAGCTCAAGGATCCGCTCCGGTATCAGACCGCTGGCGAGAGTTAGAGC
>CAVDGK010000160.1:0-4785 GCA_963607995.1 Oscillospiraceae bacterium
AAGTAAAGGGAAGCATTATCATCGCGAATCCCACCCCCTACCATCAGGCCTCCGGGGTAATTCTCCAGAGCCAAAAAAGCCTGTTTCTGGGTGTCCTTAAAATAAGGAGACGTGGCTGGATTCAACAGAATCACATGTCCGCCTTTTAAATGATCCTCTTTAAAGAGTTTTGCAAAAAAAGCCGCATCCCTCTCCGATACAAAATTCTCAGCAGCTGAATCATTCGTATCGGAAAGAGTGCCGCCGACAATTTGCTTTACTTTTCCATTGTGAATATCAATACAGGGTCTAAAGTTCATATATCCATCCCATAATATCTATGGATTTTTCGTAAAGGCTGTGCAGGACGATCATCCGATCACATCAGACATATCATAAAGTCCCGGGCCTTTTCCGGCCAGGAATTTAGCAGCCTGTACGGCTCCTTTTGCAAAGATAGCACGGGAATAAGCCGTATGTTTAATCTCAATAACCTCATCCTGTCCGGCGAAAATAACATCATGAACGCCCACAACGGTACCGCCGCGGAGAGACGAAATACCAATCTCACCGGCCGGTCTCTGCTCATGTCTTTCGCTCCGATCGTAAACGTAATCAAGATTTCCGCCTGCTGCATCATTAACGGCATCTGCCAGCATCAGGGCTGTACCTGAAGGAGCATCCAGCTTTCTCTTATGATGCATTTCATAAATTTCTGTATCAAAGCCAGCTGGATGAAGAGTCTCCGTTGCCTGCTTTAAAAGCTTAAGCAGAAGGTTGATACCAAGGGACATATTACCAGATCTTAAGATAGCAACCTGCTTGGATGCCTCTCCGATCATGGCTGTCTGTTCTTCACTTAAACCGGTCGTACAGATAACCATGGGAATATTTCTCTCGACACCATAACCTACCAGAGCACTGACCGCCTTTGCTGTTGAGAAATCAATAATGGCATCTGCCGGCTCTGTGCATTTGGAAATAGTATCGTAAACCGGGAATCCCAGTTCATCTGAATCTTTAATATCGAGTCCGGCAACTACCTGAACATCCGGATCAGCGGCGCAGATTTCTGCAACCACCCGTCCCATGTGTCCCAGGGCACCGCTTATAATCACACTAATCATTAAAGTAACCCATATTCTTTCATAGCTTTTTCAAGAGAAACTTTGTGTGCATCCTCCAGTTCTGTCAGAGGAAGACGGGGTTTGCCTGCCTTAAAACCAAGAAGGTTCATGGCATACTTAACCGGGATGGGATTAACCTCGGCAAAAAGCTGTTTTACAAGAGGAATTGCCTTCAGCTGCATTTCCAGAGCTTCTTCCTTATTGCCTTCAAGATATTTCATAACCATATCATGAGTCTGCTTCGGAGCTACATTTGCCAGAACGGAAATAACACCTACGCCGCCTAAGGAACAGATCGGAATGATTTCATCATCATTACCGGAATAAATATCCATTTTGCCATGGGTCAGGCGAGCCAGTTCAGCGATCTGTGAAATGTTGCCTGTAGCTTCTTTAATGGCCACGATATTTTCAACATGTTCGCCAAGGTAAGCAGCTGTTTCCGGCAGAATGTTGCAGCCTGTACGACTGGGTACATTATAAAGGATGCAGGGGATGCTGACAGAATTCGCAATAGCTGTAAAGTGAGCGATGAGACCGCCCTGTGTTGCTTTGTTATAATAAGGTGTAACAAGAAGAAGGGCATCTGCACCGGCTTCCTCAGCTTCCTTGGAAAGTTCGATTCCATAAGCTGTATCGTTGGAACCTGTACCGGCGATAACCGGGATACGGCCATTTACGGTTGCAATGGCTCTCTTAATAGCTGCCAGATGTTCTTCACCTGAAAGGGTTGCGGATTCGCCTGTTGTACCACAGATAATAATGGCATCCGTGCCACCGGCGATCTGCTGCTCAATGATTTCATCAAGAACTTCGAAATCCACATCGCCGTTTTCTTTCATCGGCGTGATAATGGCAACACCTGAACCTCTGAAAATTGACATGATATAAACCTCCATCAGCCTTTTCGGCTATTTTGCTTTTTCCTTATTTGCATCCTCAGACACATTTTTTACGAATTTCATTCAATGCCCGGGACATTATACTCTCCATCCCTGCATTAAAAAATTTAGAACAACTATACAACACCGAAAGCTTTATTGTCAATGAATGGCAAGGGTGCTTTTTACCCCTCCTCGCATGTATACAAACCCGCTCCCAAATCTACACTGTAATGTCAGCCAAAACACCTTTTGTGACCTTAAGTAAGTCTGATGGGGTCAGCTTAACCGACGTTCCAATTCTTCCTCCACTGACGTAAATTGCCGGCAATTTTCCGGCTGCCTCATCAATAAATGTTTTATAAGCCTTCTTCATTCCAATAGGACTGCAGCCGCCCCGGATATAACCCGTTACAGCTGTAATGTCCTTTACATGGATCATGGCAACGGATTTTTCACCGGCTGCCTTTGCCGCTTTCTTCAGGTCCAGTTCAGCTTCTATAGGAATGACATATACCAGATACTGCCGGCTCTTTCCTTCAGCCACCAGCGTCTTGAAAGTTTCTTCATGGGGCATACCTTCTATATCGGCTGCCGTAATGCCGTCCTTGAATTCTCCGATATCGGCATTGACCACTTCATACGGGATCTTCTGCCGTTCAAGAATTCTCATGACGTTTGTTTTTGTATCGTTTGATTTAGCCATAATCTGATTATAACACTTTTAACCTTTCAATGAATGTTAAAAGTGAATTTTGGACGTTTTAATGTACAGAAATCCCTTCATTCCATTATTTACAATAAATACCAAAAGTGCTATATTTTTTAGGTTAAATTGCAGTTTTGAGCGAGTAAATATGAGGAATCAAGAATGAGTCTTATTAAACGTGAAGATGTAAGAAATGTAGCTATTATTGCCCATGTCGATCATGGCAAAACCACACTGGTTGACGGCATGCTCCGTCAAAGCGGTGTCTTCAGAGCCAATCAGGAAGTTCGTGAAAGAGTCATGGACTCAGGCGATATCGAAAGGGAACGTGGTATCACAATCCTTTCCAAAAATACAGCTATCAATTATAAAGGTGTCAAGATCAATATTGTCGATACGCCGGGACATGCCGATTTCGGCGGTGAAGTTGAGCGAGTTCTTAAGATGGTCAACGGCGTTATCCTTCTGGTCGATGCTTTTGAAGGTACCATGCCCCAGACCAAATTCGTTCTGAAGAAAGCCCTGGACCTTAACCTTCCGGTTATCGTCTGCATCAACAAGATCGACCGTCCGGAAGCCCGTCCGGAAGAAGTTGTAGATGAATGTCTGGAACTGATGATGGATCTGGATGCTTCCGATGAGCAGCTGGACTGCCCCTTCCTCTACGCTTCTGCCAGAGAAGGTACCTGCGTTAGGGATTTAAATGATGAAGCTGTGGATTTAAAACCGCTCTTCGATACGATCCTTGATTATATTCCGGCACCGGAAGGTGATCCGGAAGCCGGCACACAGATCATGATTTCCACTATTGACTATAATGAATATGTCGGCCGTATCGGCATCGGTAAAGTTGATAATGGTACTATTTCCGTTAATCAGGAAGCTGTCCGCGTTAACTTCCATGATCCGGATGTTAAAGAAAAAGTCCGTATCGCCAAGCTTTATGAATTTGATGGTCTGGCTAAGACAGATGTTAAGACTGCTTCCGTTGGTTCCATTGTGGCCATCGCCGGTATTGCTGACCTGCAGATTGGTGACACCATCTGCTCCCCGGACAAGGTTGAACCCATTCCTTTCCAGAAGATTTCCGAGCCCACCATTGCCATGAACTTCATCGTTAATGACAGTCCTTTGGCCGGTCTCGAAGGTGACTATTGCACATCCCGTCAGATTCGTGAAAGACTTCTCCGTGAGCTGAATACGGACGTCAGCCTTCGTGTAGAAGATACTGAAAGCACCGATACTTTCCGTGTCAGCGGTCGTGGTGAGCTTCATCTTTCCGTTCTGATCGAAACCATGCGTCGTGAAGGTTACGAATTTGCCGTCAGCAAGGCCGAAGTTATTATCAAGAAAGATGAGTTCGGTCACAAGATGGAACCCAGTGAAATTGCTTACGTGGATGTTCCGGAAGAATTTACCGGTACAGCCATCAGCATGCTTTCCGAACGTAAGGGCGAACTGCAGGGTATGACTACTCTTTCCGATGGTACATCACGACTTGAGTTCTCTATTCCATCCCGTGGTCTTATCGGTTTCCATGGACCTTTCCTGACAGCAACCAAGGGTACGGGTATCATTAATAGCGTCTTTGACGGCTACATTCCTTACAAGGGTGAATTCTCCTACCGCCGCAACGGTTCACTGATTGCTTTTGAAGATGGTGAAGCCGTCACCTACGGTCTCTTTGCTGCTCAGGAAAGAGGTGCTCTCTTCATCGGTGCCGGTGAAAAGGTTTACTCAGGTATGGTTGTTGGTGAATGCTCCAAGCCGGAAGATATTGAGCTTAACGTCTGCAAGACAAAGCATCTGACCAACACTCGTTCTTCCAGTGCTGATGAAGCCCTTACACTGACACCGCCCCGTGTTCTTTCTCTGGAGCAGGCTCTTGATTATATCGATACGGATGAACTTCTTGAGGTTACGCCTAAGAACCTTCGTATCCGTAAGAAGATTCTTGACAGCCGTCTTCGTAAGAGATCAAATATCAATAAATAAAATGAACCAAAGAAAAAAAGGTACTGCAAAAAACATGCAGTGCCTTTTTTATTTTTTCATCGCTCACTTCTCCTGTTTTCAATACACAGAGCAA
>CAVDGK010000161.1:0-4734 GCA_963607995.1 Oscillospiraceae bacterium
TAATATTTTGTCCGGTCTTCCCAGGGAAGGTGTCGTACCGGCAAGATTAGTTAATGAAGCTGTGAGAGAGCAGTTACTGATTCTTTCTGCCGAGATTCGGGAATTTATAGAACGTACTCCTCCACAGATTGGAAAAAGCATTGTTAATGAAGGAATTTATCTTACAGGCGGGACGACGCGTATACCGGGAATTGAAAATTTCTTCCGGGAAAGCTGCAGGTGTCCGGTAAATGTTTCTTATTATTATGATCAATGCACGATTAAAGGACTTAAAGAATTAATAACACATAAGCCATTGCATAAATGGGCTTATGCCGTAAAGGATAAACGATGAAGAAAAAACGCCATTTAAATCTGACCAGCCGCCACTGGATCGTCATTATGACTATTGTCTGCATTGGGCTGATCGTCTCATCTCTTGCAACTGATATGGTAGCTGCTCCTATCCGAAATCTGGCAGGCTATCTTATTACGCCTTTTCAGAACAGTATTAATGATGTAGGAAACTGGCTCTCCGATGCCACATCAGGCTTTAAGTCGAATCAGGAACTGGCAGAGAAAAATAAAAAGCTTCAGGAAGAGATTGATGATCTGACAATGAAAAATAATGAGTTGATGCAGAACAGCTCAGAGCTTGAAAGACTAAAAGAACTTTATGACCTGGATACCAGTTACGAAAATTATAATAAGGTCGCAGCTGAAGTTATTTCAAAAGATCCCGGCAACTGGTATTCCACCTTTGTAATCAACAAGGGAACGGACAGTGGCCTTGCTGTTGATATGAATGTTATCGGTCAGGGTGGTCTTATCGGTATTATTACAGAGGTAGGAACAAACTGGGCTCAGGTGCGGTCCATTATAGATGACGAAAGCAATATTTCCGTTATGGTTCGCAACTCCTCCGTTAACTTTATGGTTTCCGGTTCTTTACTTGAGGAAAATAATGGAAAGATCAATTTTTTCCAGCTGAGTGATGCTGATAACGAAGTTTCTATAGGGGATGCTGTTGTTACTTCCAATATAAGTTCAAAATTCTTACCGGAAATTTTAGTTGGTTATATTTCAGATATGACTCTTGATTCCAATGAACTGACCTATTCCGGAACCATTGTACCGGTTGTTGATTTCAGTAATCTTCGCGAGGTTCTTGTTATTACGGATCTCAAAACGACAAAGGAGAATTCCTGAATTTGAAACGCAAAATTGTTATTTTAATTTTGATTTGGGTGCTGTTTATCCTGCAATCTACGGTATTTAAATTCCTGCAGATTGCGGATACATCACCTAATATGCTGCTTATCCTGACAGTTGCCATTGGATTTATGCAAGGGAAAAAAGAAGGTCTTTTTACAGGTTTTTTCTGTGGCCTTCTCATTGACCTTTTTATGGAACTGTCTTTGGCTTTTATGCCCTTCTTTATATGTACATCGGTTATGGCTGCGGTCATCTTTGTGATATTTATTTTGATGAAGATATTAAGGTTCCACTTTGCCTGGTGACGGTGTGCGATTTCTTCTTTGGTGTTATGGTTTATGTAACGCGTTTTTTCTTAAGGGGCCGTACAAATTTTATCGGATACTTAAAGAGCGTTATCTTACCTGAAATTGTTTATACCGTCGTTCTGACTTTGATCCTTTATAAATTAATCTATCTGATCAATCACAAAATGGCGCTGAAAGAGAGAAGGAGTGCCAAGAATTTATGGTTAAGAAATTAATCCGCCGCCTTAAGAAAATTCGTATTAAGAGAACATCTATTGTGGCCGTATTATTTATCGTACTGGCCTTTATACTGGTGCGTCGCCTTTATAGCCTCCAGATTGTAAACGGTGAAAGCTATTACAATAATTTCTCTATGAAAACCACCAAGACTCTGACATTAAAAAGTACCCGTGGTAATATTTATGACCGCAACGGAGAGGTCCTGGCAACCAATGAACTTTCCTACAGTCTGACCATTACTGATGCCGGTACTTATGACACTACCCGGGAAAAAAGTCTTACTATCAATGGTGAAATCTATCGTCTTAGAAAGATTCTGCTTTCACATGGTGATTCTTTCAGCAATGATTTCCATGTGGTTCTGGATGATGAAGGCAATTATTCTTATGACGTTTCCGGCACTACTCTTCAAAGATTTAAAGCTGACGTTTACGGACATGCAAAGATAGATGATCTTACTGATAAAGAATCTAATGCAACAGCAGAAGAGATGATCAACTACCTCATTTCTGAGAATCGTTTTGGTCTTGTCTGGAGTTCAAAGAAACCTTTTACGGATAAAGAACTTACCAATGCAGGCCTTCCTACGGAACTGACAAAGGAAGAAATCCTGGATATCGTTTATGTCCGCTATGAGCTTTTCACCACCAGCTATCAGAAATATGTTCCTGTTACCATTGCAACATCTCTTTCCGAGGACAGTGTTGCTGAAATTCAGGAAATTGAAAATGAACTGACGACAGGCGTTGAAATTCAGGAAGATACGATTCGTGTATATAAGGATGCTGAAGTCTTTTCATCAATTCTTGGTTATACCGGAAAGATTTCATCAGAAGAACTGACAACACTGAAAGAACAAAATGAAAAATATAATAGTAATTCTATTGTAGGTAAGACCGGTATTGAAAATGTCATGGAAACAACCCTTCAGGGGTCCGATGGTTCCAAGACCGTTTACGTGGATAATCTTGGTAAAGTAACAGAGACAGATGAAAATTCGGTAGTGGAACCAACAGCCGGTAATGATGTCTATCTGACTATTGACAAAAATCTCCAGATTGCCGCTTACAAGATTCTGGAACAGCGTATTGCCGGCGTCCTTGTTTCCGTTATTATCGATGAAAAGACATTTGATAAAAAAAGTGTTGATGACTCTTCTGATATCCGTATACCGATTTATGATGTGTATAATGCTCTTATTGGAAATAGTGTCATTGATACTGCCCATTTTACTTCGGACGACGCATCTGATAATGAGCTGACACTTCGTTATGCGTATAATTCAAAACTGTCTGAGGTTACAGATGCCATAAATACAGAGCTTACCAGTGATACACCTACGGCATATAAAAATCTGAACGAAGAGATGCAGCAATATGAAAGCTATATCGTTGATACGCTGCTGACTTCCGATGCCGGCATTATTAACAGTTCATCTATCGATAAGGATGATGAAGTTTATAAGGCCTGGGCAAAAGATGGCAGCATCAGCATGAAAGAATATCTTACCTACGCTGCCTCTCAGAACTGGATTGATATTTCGTCCATTGCTAAAAGCAATTCCTATGTCAGCTCAGATGAGGTTTACTCCCTTATCAGCTCCTATGTAATGGAAAATCTTTCATCTGATACAGCTTTCTCTAAACTTCTTTACAAATATCTTTTAATGGATGATGAGATTACACCTCAGACTTTGATTAATGTACTCTATGACCAGGGCGTTTTAGATAAAGACGATGATGATTATGAGGCTTTTCAAAATGGAACACTGTCACCTTATAATTTTATGATCAATAAGATCAATTCCCTGGAAATCACACCGGCTATGCTGGCATTGGAGCCCTGCTCAGGTTCTGCAGTTATTACGGATCCTAACAGTGGTGAGGTTTTAGCCTGTGTTACATATCCAGGCTACGATAATAACCGTCTGGCAAATAATATGGATACAGCTTATTACAAAAAACTGGTATCAGATGGTTCACAGCCTTTCTATAATAAAGCCACACAGCAGAGAACGGCTCCCGGTTCTACTTTTAAACCGGTAACTGCCGCTGCCGGCCTTGAGGAAGGAGTTATTACCACAAGCACTGAATTTAATTGTAATGGTGTCTTTGATCTGACAGAAACACCTCTTTCCTGTTGGCAGAAAGAAGGTCATGGAAGCCTTAACCTTATAGAAGGCATTCAGAATTCCTGTAATGTTTATTTCAGTAATGTAGCATACAAGCTTGGTACAACGGATTCCGGCACCTGGTCTGATTCTCTGTCACTAAGCAAGCTTCAGACCTATGCACAGAAATTTGACCTTGATAAAAATTCTGGCATTGAAATTTCCGAAGCAAATCCGCAGGTTTCAACTCAGTACGCCATCCAGTCATCTATTGGTCAGGGTACTCATTCCTATACCACAACCCAGCTGGCACGTTATGTTTCAACCATTGCCAACAGTGGTACCAGTTATAATCTGTCCCTTATTGAAAAGGTAACATCCAAAGATGGTACCGTTCTTCAGGATTACACACCGAGTGTATCCAGCACTCTGTCCTTTAGTGACACAACATGGAATGCAATTCATTCCGGCATGAAGGCCGTTATTGATTCAAAACAGGAATTTATTAATTTTGGTGTTTCAGTAGCCGGTAAGACCGGTACGGCTCAGTCGTCATCAACGAGTCCGTCCCATGCGTTATTTATCTGCTATGCACCTTATGAAAATCCCCAGGTTTCCATGGCTGTTCGTATCGCTAATGGTTACTCATCATTGAATGCCATGAATGTGGCCAAGGATATTCTGACATATTATTTCAATCTTGCAGATGATGAAGACATTTTGACCGGTGATGCAACCACCGATAATGTCAGCCAGCAGCAGACCGATTAAAGTAAGAGCTTTTTTGAAAGGAAAGCTCTTTTGGAATTTTGATATTTATGTTATAAAAGGAATTTTTTAAGCCTATGATTCGTCTTTATAAGTTAAAAGATTACAATTTCAGATTGGTTCTCTGGGTTATGG
>CAVDGK010000162.1:0-4717 GCA_963607995.1 Oscillospiraceae bacterium
AAATAAAATCATGAATGTAGAGTTCTTTTCCTTTTTCATCCAGTTTCTCAGCCTGCCTTGCCAGCTTCTTCACACGGGATTCCATGGCCTGCCGATGTTCTTTTATCTTATCTTTCGCAAAAAGATACTCAGGGATCAGCTCCACATAGGTCGAATCATCATAGTAGCGATATTTGAAGGTAACCGACCAAAATATCATGGGATTATCCATTCGTACCATGAAATAAATATCTCCCAACTCTTTTCTGTCCAGACGCAATACCGGAAATGATGGTGCCATCTGAAGAAGTCCCTGCTTGATTGCATAGTATACCTTCTGCTGATCTTTATTCAGTTGATCATAATAATAGGTTTCTGCTTTACTCATATGTTCTTATATTCACGCCTTGTTCTTTCAAATTTTCCTCTTAGGAAACTCTTGCAACCAAACATTTTTTGTATCAAATGATAATTCTTTCATACATGCTCCATACTATTTTTTTGAATAATATCCCTAAAATAGCACTTTTCTTATCAAAATAAGCTTATCCAATATAATAGAATTAGTAAAGAGTATAAAATGCTGCCCACGACATCATCTCCTCATTTTGGCAAAAGAAAAGACAGCTAATCCGAAGACCAACTGCCTGGTTGAATATTATTCTTTTGTAGAAAAAGTGCTGTTAACTATCGCGAGTAGTTGGCGTCTATTTTCTTTGCCTATATTCCCTGCGAATTGTATCAATGTACAGCTGGTGTATTTCAGCCAACATCTTACATCTATGTTTTTCCTCAATTTCTTCTACTGCTTTTTCAAAATTCTTTTTGGCTTTTTGATAAGCTATCTCCTCATCCGACATATCCTTTTCCAAGCAGTTCTATTGATGAATCCGCCACTTTATTACCAGCCATGACGTTCATGTATTCCATTATTATATTAGAATCAATCTGCAATATCTTCTTTAAGGTGCACAAGAAAAGAGGTGTCGCAATTTGCTAACACTTCGGTATCTTTTAATACTTTCAGTTCCTGATGACATCCCCCAGCCACTCGGAGCCAACATCAAGGCCATTGTCTGTCAGCCAAGTATCCTCTACTGTAACCTGTTTTTCCGCTCCGGACTCATTTACCAAAGTGACAGATACTTTTGGGCCTTGTCCTGGCAGGCGTTCCTCACAGCCATAATCTCCATCAAAAATATGTTTTATCTTCCACATAATAATACACCTTAGAACTTCACTACTTCCGGTTCATGAGTGAATGAAGAAAATGTTGCTGTGGCATTTTTGAAATAAAATACCTCTGTATTTCCATCATCTGCTTTGTACATCTTCTGAAGGGATGGATAAGCATCCAGCATGGCCTGTCTTGCCTCGTTGCGATCGTCCTCCACCAGCTCCCCTGCTATACGGAGCCATTCACCATTCTTGAAAGCACAGATTTCAGCCTTCGGATTTGCATGAAGCTGCTTGGATACATCCTTAACTTTACCTGTCTGAATGTACAGTTTACCTTCAAAAATATGGGCTGTGCCAAAAGGTCTGACTCTCGGCTGATCACCTTCAACCGTTGCAAGATAATAGGTTTCTGCTTCTTTTAAGAATTTTTCTACTCTTTCCATGTTCGTTATCTCCTTTAAAAATCGATTTAAATATCAAAAGCACCCACCGCCTGAAGGCAATGGATAAATCAATCCGGTGATGGGGAGCTTTTTTAACAAACTTGTAGTTGTAAATTTACAATTATTCTTTCTCTCTTTATTCCGTTTTTTCTGTGAAGGCTCCCGCCGCTATTTTCTGATTCTGTCCATCAGCTTCATAATGCGCTGCCGGTTATACCTCTGCATGATCACGAAACTCATATCCACTTATTCATTATCGTCGATTACTTCGTAATCTCCGATAAGTTTCATTATAAACAAATCATTTTTGCTTTCATAGACGATTATTTTCTAATCCATATTCTTCTGCTGATCCTCTTTAAAAATCCATAGCCCACCAGGCAGGCAACAGCCTCAGTTATAGGAAATGCCCACCAGATAAGCGAGACATCCGCCTCTCCATTTTTTACAAAGACAGAGAAAAGAACGGCAAGCGGCAGGACCATAACCAATTGCCTGATCAGCGAAATCACCAGGGATTCCATTCCGCCATTCAGTGCCTGGAAAATTCCCTGATAAGCGATATTGATGCCTGCGAAAATAAAGCTGACAGAGATAATTCTCATGGCTCCTACAAAATATGTCCTGGATTCTCCTGCATGAAAGAGCGACGCAAACGCACCCGGAAAAATTTCTGTTACAGCCACAGCCAGAATCATAAGTGCAATCGTATAAAGTAACCCGAATCTGATTCCGTCACGGATTCTTTTTGGGCTGCGCATCCCATAGGCAAAAGATACGATCGGTGTAATGGCATCTCTCAGGCCGAATGCCATAAATAAGGCAAACTGCTGCACTTTGTAAAACAAGCCATAGGCCGTCTGAGCCGACTGATCAAATTTCAAAATCAAATTCATGGCATAGACCATAAATGACATAAGAGCCTGTGCGATAATAGCCGGAAGTCCAATTGAATATATTTCCCTGATGATCTGCCGGTCTGGCCGTAAAAAATGGAGACCATGATCAAATTCCCGATTTAAATTTTTATGAAAAACAAACCCTAAAATCGCCGCAACAAACTGACCGATTACTGTCGCATAGGCAGCTCCTGCTATTCCAAGTTTCGGCATGAACCCTATGCCGTAAATCATGATTGGATCAAGGACAATATTTGTCAATGCGCCCGCAATCTGAGCGATCGTAGAATAAAGAGAACGACCTGTTGATTGCAGTAATTTTTCGAACAAGGCCTGAAAAATCACTCCCGGAGACAGAATGCAGCAGATGCGCAAATACTTTACCGCCATTCCCAGTACCTGACTATCTGTCGTCTGCATGTGAATATAAACAGGCACTCCAATACATCCGAAACACAGACATACTGCATAGATCACAACGCCGAGAAATAAACCGTTTCCTGCCACCTTTGCCGCATTTTCTTTTTTTCCCTGACCAAGCGTTAAGGCAAGCAGGGCATTCGTTCCTACGCCTGTCCCAACGGCCAGAGCCACCATCAGCATCTGTACTGGGAATACAAGAGTCAGGGCATTTAAAGCCGCCTCACTCCCTTCGCTCATATTTCCTACAAAAGCACTGTCCACGATATTATAAATCGCCTGTAATACCATAGACAAAATCATTGGTATGCCCATTTGTACCATAAGTTTATTTACCGGCATTTCCTTCATTTTGTTACTTTCTGCCATCTGTTCTTTACCTCCTTCACAATAGAAAAGTGTGCAGTTACCGCATAAGTCGGACTTACGCTGATAAGCTACACACTTTTTTTAATCTATTTTGTTTTTAATCCTGTGCGGCAGCAAACGCACAAAAAAACGAGTAGCACAACTGGATTTACGCCAATAAGCTACTCGTCATCCGTTCATTTTATTCTTGTTTTACATAATAGTCAAGTTCAATGATATTCGCAATCAGATGGCACAGCAATCCCGTCAACAGTCCCACGAGGCAGCTCGAGTCAGGTTACTGCCTTGCTTTATTCCCCAATCTGAAAAAACAGGCCACTGCCAGTACGATCAGCGGAATCATGGTCAGAAATCCGGTGGGATTGGGGCCTAAAAGTCCGCTGCTCAGATCCTTACTGAAATAAACCGGCAACTCACCGATGACATTCACGACACCGTGGACGATTGCCGCGTACATACAGTTTCCGGTCTTTATCGTAACATAGGAGAAGATGACGCCAAGGACGATGCAGGTGAGCATCATCATGCCCATATTCGACCAGGGCGCGCCGGGGTTATCAAGGCTGTAATTGAAGCCGAAGTAAATAAGCGGCAGATGGGCAAGGCCCCATTCGATTCCGTTGATGAGTACGGCCCTTCTCTCGCCGTATCTCTCAATCTGAAAACCCAGCAGATAGCCGCGCCAGCCGATTTCCTCTCCCAGCTCCAGAAGCTGAATCGGAATCATGACCGCCGAAACCGCAATGCAAACCAGGGCGATGAGAATCGGCGAGCTTACGGCCATCTCGGCATCTGTGCCGAGCCGCATTCCGATTTTGAAGATTCCGCTGTACTGCTCCGGAAACACCAGATAATAAATGACCGCCCCGGCGGCAATCAGCACGCCCGGCAGAAACGCGGCCAGAAGCCAATGCTTCATGTCTTTCCAGACACGCAGGGAGAGATGATACTTTGCCCGCTCACCGGTGATCCGCCGTGTTATCACAGCCGCGATAACCGGAACAAAGGTAAATCCGATGCCCAAAATCTGATAGAACTTTCCGGAGCCTGTTATACCCTCAAGCAGGCCAAGCAGATAGCAGACGCCCAGTACAAGCCCAAGATAAACCATAACCGCTTTGTTTGTTTTCATAGGTTGCTCCCTTATTGGCAGACATTGCAAAGGCCGCTGCGCTACGGCATGTCGGCATCCTTAACATACGCGTCCTCAGATATTTAATAAAAAATACCGCTGTTGTTCTCGTATTTCCCTCTCCGAAAATAAGTTCATCCACTGCCTGCAAACCGATTGCCGTACTCCAGGCATAGTCCTTGTGAGCTTTATCTGGTTCAGACTCCCGCATATATTCCTTAAACGTATCTTTTTCCACTACAATCCCTCGCTTTCTGAATATATTTTTCATAGATGGAAAGGTATTCTTCTTCCAC
>CAVDGK010000163.1:0-4680 GCA_963607995.1 Oscillospiraceae bacterium
CAGCTTCGCAAGGAAGCTAAAGAAAGACGTGAAGCAGAAGAGGCTAGAAAAAAAGCTGAAGCAGACGCTAAGCAAAAGCAGGATGAGAGAATTAAAGTTTTCTTGGAAAATGAAAAAAAGAGCAGGGGAACATTGAAGCAAAGTTTTATTCTTTTAGAAAAAAAGGTAAAACAGTTATTCAAACAACGCAGCCGGGAAATTGGACGTATTTTTCTTTGGATAATTTCTTTACCAGGTCGTTTGATCGAGAAGATAAGAGATTCTTTTTTACGACTCGAAAGCCTGTGTGCTAAAATAAAACGGTGGAAAGACTTTATCTTTGATGCTCAGACATTGGCGGCACTGAAACTGGTTGTCGGAAGAGGGAAAAAACTCCTTAAACATATAAAACCGAAAAAGATAGAAGGAACCATTCGGTTTGGCATGGAGGATCCTTTTGAAACAGGTTCTGTTTTGGCAGCAGTTATGCCTTTTTATTCTATTTGGGGGAAATCTCTTGAGATAATACCGGATTTTGAAGATAAAATAATAGACGGTCATATTGAAATTAAAGGAAGAGTGTTTTTGTTCTTCATTGCTTATATAGGGCTGACTGTTTATTTTGATAAAAATGTAAAACATGTGATCACTTTTTGGAAAGGTGAGAAGGAGGCAAAGAAAAATGTCGGATAATAATTTTAAAAGTACGGTGGAAGAACTCTTTAAAGGTATGGACGGATTCATTACATCCAAAACGGTAGTAGGAGATGCTATTCATGTGGGCGATACGATCATTTTGCCTTTAGTTGACGTTTCATTTGCCGTAGGAGCAGGTGCTGGTCAGACATCGGATAAAAATCCCGGAGCCGGCGGCGGTATGGGAGGCAAAATGTCTCCTTCAGCTCTTCTTGTTATTAACAATGGAACAACGAAGCTTGTCAGCGTAAAAAATCAGGATGGCCTTAATAAGATTCTGGATATGGTTCCGGATCTGGTCAATAAATTTACGTCAGACAAAAAAGAAAGTTCGTCAGAAGATTAATAAGAATTTGATTTGAAAATACTATGCGATAAAGACAGCACTCGGGTAGGTATGGGATACAAGAGTGCTGTTTTTGTTACAATATAAAGTATAAATGATAAAATACACGCTTTATGAGTTTCTCGAGTTATCGCGGCAGCTGCCAAAGTCTTGTGCGATCATAAATCTTGGCTTGCCACTTCACATAAATGAAAAAAGACGGATGATTTCATCCGTCTTAAATCATGTTCATCAATAAATTATACACGTTCTACTTTGCCAGCTTTTAAGCAATGTGTGCAAACGTAAGCGTGCTGCGGAACTCCATTTACTTTCACTTTGACTCTCTTAATATTGGACTTCCACATATGATTTGATCTTCTATGTGAATGGCTGACTCTGATGCCAAAATGAGCGCCTTTTCCGCAAACTGAACAAACTGCCATATCGAACACCTCCTTGCCCTGAGAAGTGGGTTCTGTCTGAACCCGCAACATTTATGTATTGTAGCAGAAAGGATATCTATATGCAAGTACTATAAAAGAAAAAACATCTTTTTTTTTGATATAAAACAAGGTATAATGAGCCTACATATAGGAGGATAGCCGATATGAAAGGTAAAATGAATTCGGAATTTGGAGCAATCCTGATCGATCCCGAAGTCGTAGCTACTTATGCCGGAACGGTTGCCGTTGAATGTTTCGGTATCGTTGGTATGGCTGCCATCAGCATGAAAGATGGTTTGGTTAAATTGCTCAGACGAGAGTCTTATAAACATGGAATCAATGTCAATATCAGGGATAATCAAATTTCTTTGACATTCCATTGCATTATCTCTTACGGTGTAAATGCCATGACTATTGCCGATAACCTGGTTGATTCTGTCAAATATAAAGTTGAAGAATTTACAGGTATGCCTGTTGAGAAAATAGATGTCTTGATCGAAGGCGTAAGAGTTATCGACTGAAACCTGGAGGGAAATGATTGTGGAAATTAAAGAATTAGATGCATTAATGTTCCGGAAAATGTTTATTGCCGGAGCAAGATGCCTCGAATTTCAAAAGAATTATATAAATGATCTTAATGTATTTCCGGTACCGGATGGAGATACAGGAACAAACATGTCACTGACTATTTCGTCAGCAGCACAGACAGTAGCAGATCTGACGGATCCTACCATTGAGGAAGTTGCCAAGGCTATTTCTTCAGGATCATTAAGAGGAGCCAGAGGAAATTCAGGTGTTATCCTGTCACAGATATTCAGAGGTTTTTATAAAGGCCTGAAGGGACAGGAAGTTATGACAGCCCTGACAATCAGTGCAGCTATGACAAAAGCTGTTGAAACTGCTTACAAAGCTGTTATGAAACCAAAAGAAGGCACAATTTTGACGGTTGCTAAGAGTTTGTCAGACCGTGCAGAGGAAATCTGTCACAATGATATGCAGATTGGCGACTTTATGGATGCTATTTTGGCAGCTGGTGATGATACTTTAAGCCGTACACCGGATATGCTCCCTGTATTGAAAGAAACAGGTGTTGTAGATGCCGGCGGACAGGGTCTTATGACGATCCTTCACGGCGCCGTGGATGCTTTCTATGGTAAAGAACCGGAAGAAAATCAGGAAACTGTTGCTGAGCCTCTGTATCATTTTAACTATGAGACAGAGTTCCTGGTTCTGGCAGATGCCGTTCTTGTTTCTTCTGATGAAGCGATTTTAAGAAACTCCATGGAGGCTGCCGGCGAAAAAGTTAAGCTTTTAATTAAAGGTCAGGAAATCAAAGGTCATGTAGTGACGAATGATCCCCATGTTCTTATTCAGAAAGCAGCTTCTTATGGCCAGCTGGTGACAGCTCGTGTCAGAAATGTAAATCTGCCTCTTTATGAAGGTGATATCTTTACGGAAGCTGATGAGAAGAAAGAATCAACTCAGGTTCAGGAAGATATCAAGTCGATTCATGAGCATAAGGAAGTTGCTTTTATTGCGGTAGCAGCCGGTGATGGATTGAGTGATATTTTCACAAAATGCGGCGTAGATATTGTTATCAAGGGCGGACAGACCATGAATCCCAGCACGGAGGATTTTCTGAAAGCTATTGAAGAAGTTAATGCCGACACGGTTTTCATTTTCCCGAACAACAAGAATATCGTTATGGCAGCTAAACAGGCAGCTCTTTTAACCAATAGCTGCCATGTAGAAGTAATTCCGACTAAGACTATACCTCAGGGCATTACGGCTATGATTAATTATGTGCCGGAAAATTCAGCAGAAGATAATGCAAAGGCTATGCTGGAAGAAATTAGTCATGTAAAGACCGGTCAGGTAACTTATGCAGTTCGTGATACATCCATTGATGGCAAGACAATCCATGAAGGCGATATCATGGGTATCACCGATGAGGGAATTTCGGCAGTAGGTGAAGATATCAAGGCCGTTGCAATGGATATGCTTAAGGAAATGGTTGATGATGAATCAGAACTGATCAGTCTTTATAATGGTGCTGATTTTTCCCAGAAAGATGCGGATGAACTCCGTGCTATGGTAGAAGAAGCTTATCCGGATTGTGATATTGAATTGAACTATGGCGGTCAGGCTGTATATTATTGCATCTGTTCCGTAGAATAGGGTTTTGTACATGGTTTGACAGGCATCCTGTTGGATGCCTGTTTTCTGTATAAAGTCATAATGTGATATCAGAGTTAAAAGATTTAAAAATCAGATGCAAGTTTTATGCTTAAAGCGTTTTTGGCTACAACAGCATAATGTTTAATAAAGAATATAAATAAAAGGCATGCAATGGAACTGACAAGTTTAAAGGGAATTGGACCAAAAACAGCAGAATTATTTAATAAATTAGGCATACATTCCTGCGAAGATTTGATTGAAAGTTATCCTCTTCATTATGATTCTTATGATGCACCGGTGAAAGCGGGAGAAGTTCTTGATGGAATGAAATGTGCTGTCATTGGTCAGATTACAGGCAATGTCAGCTTCTTTGTTTCTAACAAGGGATTGAAAATCGTTTCAGCCGTTATAAGGGATGAGACAGGCTTGCTTCGCCTTAGCTGGTATAACATGCCATACGTTCGTTCACGCCTTGTTAAGGGAGCTTTCTTTGTTTTCCGGGGAATTGTCCGAAAGGGCAAAAGCGGTATGACCATGGAACACCCGGAAATATTCTCGCCGGCAGAATATCAAAAGAAATCAAATACGCTGACTCCTATCTATGGACTGACAAAAGGACTTAGCAACAATACCTTCAGTAAGGCAGTGGCACAGGCTATGGCAATTATTAAGCCTCATGGTGATTACCTGCCGGAGTCCTATCGAAAACTTTTCGGTCTGCCGACAGAAGAAGCAGCATTAAAAGGCATACATTTTCCGAAGAATGAAGAAGAAATGACAAACGCCAGAAAAAGACTGGTTTTTGATGAATTTTTTCTTTTTATTATGGCAATTCGACTTTTGAAAGAGCAGGAAAGTGAGGCTGAAGAAGCTTACTGCTTTGAAAAAAGCTGGGAAACGGAAGAGATTATTTCACGATTGCCTTTTAAAATGACAGGTGCCCAGCTGAACGCCTGGCATGAAATAGAAAATGATATGACAAGTGGAAAAAGAATGTCACGTTTACTTCAAGGTGATGTAGGATCAGGAAAGACCATTGTATCATTTCTAGCCTTG
>CAVDGK010000164.1:0-4659 GCA_963607995.1 Oscillospiraceae bacterium
TCAAAAGTCCGGCATCCTCATAACGATCCGACGCACTCACTACCGGCATTTCTTCAAAGACTCGATCCACCGGAATTAGTTTTTGCGCCCGTTCCTTCAGGGATAACTGAGCCAGCTCTTCAAGAGTAATGGCATTTTCCAAAGAAAACATGCCAACCCGTGTTCGTGTCAGATGAGCCATGGCTGCCCCGCATCCCAGTTTTTCCCCGACATCATGACACAAAGTCCTTATATAAGCTCCCTTAGAACAGGTTACTTCGAAGGTAACCATGGGTAGGGAAACTTCTTTAATCTTAAGGTCCGAGAAAAAGACACGCCGGGTTTTCCGCTCCACCTCAATACCTTTCCGGGCCAGATCCACCAGCTTCTTTCCATTAACTTTAACGGCAGAATACATAGGCGGAAGCTGTTCCACCTCACCCATCATACTCTCAAGAGCAAGACAAACCTCCTCTTCCGTTACATTAACAGGCCTTTCCTGAAGAACTTTACCGGATGTATCCTGGGTGTCCGTCGTCAGTCCCAGCTGAAGCACGGCTTCATATGTTTTCGTTTCGTTTGTCAGAAGCTCCACAATCTTGGTACCTTTACCCAGACAAACCGGCAGCACACCTACAGCATCCGGATCCAGCGTTCCCGTGTGTCCTATTTTCTTTTGTTCATAGAGTTTACGAAGCTTAAAAACCACGTCAAAAGAGGTCATACCTGCAGATTTATTTACAATAATGATCCCATTCAGCATGACTCTCCCATTACCTCCATGGCTTTTTTTATAATAGTCTTCTCGGCTTCTTCCTGGGTTCCGGTGAAAGAACCGCCGGCTGCTCGATCATGACCGCCTCCGGCGAATTCTCCTGCAAGAATGGTGGCATCGACCTTTTCAGAAGTCCGAATGGAAATCTTAAAATTCTGGTTATCCAGAGGGTAAGCAAAGATAGCTATATCCGTTCCCTGAATCAGTTTAAGATTAGCCACCACAGAGCCTACATCTGCTTTGCTTGCTTCATAACGTTTCATATCATCTGTATTAATGACGCAGACCACAATGCGTCCATCCATATAGAAAGAGGCTTTTTCAAGACAAAATCCCAGAATTTGGGATTCCTTTGCCGTCCTGCTTTTAAATGAATCATAGATAATACCTGCGCAATCTATGTTGAAGCGGGTTATAGTAGAAAGAATCTCATAAGTGCGGGGACGCGTGTTGGTATATTGCATAACACCGGTATCATGGATAATTCCTGTAAAAATAGCCTCTGCAATGGCATCATCCATTTTCTCAACTTCCAAAAGCTCATAAAGAACTTCGGCACAGGATCCCACTTTGGGATGAATACATTCAAATTCTGCCTTAATAGTAGATCCTTCGTGATGATCGATGCAGGCTCTATACCGGGCATTTTCAAAAAGCTCCTGTCCCCCCTCCATCAAGCGTCCTTCGTCTGAAGCATCCAAAAGAACAAAGAGATCCGGTGCCACTTTAATCTCAGAAAGATCTGAAGTAATATCTTCCGTTCCTTTAATAAATAAAAGCTTTTCCTTAGGTTTCTCCAGAACAACCTTAACATCAAGTTCCGGATAGTTCTTCTTTAAATACAAGGACAAAGCCATGCAGCTCCCGACGCAGTCTCCATCGGGATTTACATGGCCACTGATCATAACCGTTTTAATATCAGAACTCAAAATCTCCTGAATCTTCTTCAGCTGATGTTTCATTTCCTGTTACCTCTTCGATCATTTTAGTCATTTTCACACCATACTCAATGGAATGGTCGGGAAGGAAAATAAGAGCCGGTGTATGACGAAGATTCATATTTTTTGCAAGCATGCTTCGTATAAAACCTTCAGCACTTTTAAGTCCTGCCATTGTATCATTCTGAGCTTTTTCATCCCCCAGCACACTGATGAAGACCTTGCAGGTCTTCAGGTCAGTGGCAACGATAGCTTCCGTTACTGTCGTCATAAGGGCAATCCGCGGATCTTTAAGTTCCTTCCGGATAATTGATGAAAGTTCTCTTTGTACTTCCTGATTTAATCGAATATTTTTTATACTGTTCTTTTTCAATCCTGTTCAACCTCTACCATCTTGAAGCATTCAACAGTATCTTCTTCATTAAAGTCATTGAAATCTTCAAATACAAGACCGCATTCGAAGCCTTCCTTAACTTCTTTAACGTCATCTTTGAAACGTTTAAGAGATTTCAGCTTGCCTTCATAGATCTTTTCACCATCGTGGAAAATACGGCACTGGCTTCCTCTCTCAACGGTACCTTTCTTAACATAAGCACCGGCAATATTACCAACACCGGAAGCCTTGAACATCTGACGGATTTCAAGGGTAGCTGTCACTCTTTCTTCGTAAACGGCAGCTCTCATACCCTTGATAGCTCTCTCGACATCCTCAATAGCCTGATAGATGACATTATAAAGCTTAACTTCCACATGTTCCTGATCGGCACTGGCCTTAGCCTGGGCATCGATACGAACATTGAAACCAATGATAATGGCATTGGATGCTGAAGCAAGGGTTACATCAGACTCTGTAATGGTACCAACAGCTCCATGAATAACCTTAACCACGATTTCATCGTTGGAAAGCTTAAGCAGAGACTGCTTAACGGCTTCAACAGAACCCTGAACATCAGCTTTAACGATAAGGGGTAGTTCTTTCAAATTGCCTTCCTGAATCTGCTCAAACAGATCATTAAGAGACATCTGATGACGTGTTTCTTCAAGCAGGTTCTTTTTGCCTTCGTTAATGAAGGTTGCAGCAAAGTCTTTAGCTTCCTTATCAGTCTTAAGAGCAACCAAAACCTCACCGGCTTCCGGTACAGCGTTAAGACCAATGATCTCTACAGGCATGGAAGGTGTAGCCTTCTTCAGCATCTTGCCCTTTTCATCATTCATGGCTCTGACTTTACCGGATGCAGCACCGCAGGCAATGAAATCACCCTGACGGAGAGTACCTTTCTGAACAAGGATAGTCGCAACAGGACCACGGCCCTTATCCAGTTTAGCTTCAAGTACAAGACCTCTGGCCAGTCTCTTAGGATTAGCCTTCAGTTCCATAACTTCAGCCGTCAGAAGAATCATATCCAACAAATCATCGATACCTTCATGAGTCTTGGCTGATACCGGACAAACGATGGTTGAACCACCCCAGTCTTCAGCAATAAGACCATATTCTGTCAGCTCCTGCTTAACTCGCTCAATATTAGCGCCGGGTTTATCAATCTTGTTGATGGCAACAATAATCTCAACCTCTGCAGCCTTGGCATGATTAATAGCTTCAATAGTCTGAGGCATGATACCATCATCAGCCGCTACAACTAAAACAGCAATATCCGTTGAGTTGGCACCTCTCATACGCATAGCCGTGAAAGCTTCATGGCCCGGTGTATCAAGGAAAGTGATCTTCTGTCCCTTTGCGGAAACCATATAAGCACCAATGTGCTGTGTAATACCACCAGCTTCACGGTCAGTAACATGAGTATCACGGATAGCATCAAGAAGGGATGTCTTACCATGGTCAACATGACCCATAACGCAGACAACAGGGGGACGTGATACCATTGTTGACTCGTCTTCATCCTCTTCTGCAAGAAGAGCACCAATGACATCTTCTTTTTCTTCCTGCTCAGCGATAACGTCAAATTCCATAGCGATTTCCTGAGCCTTTTCGAAGGTCACTTCGTGGTTAACTGTTACCATTTCACCCTTCATAAAGAGATTCTTGATAATGAGTGAAGGATTGATACCCATGGCATCAGCCAGTTCACGGATCGTCAGTCTTTCAGGAATGGTAATCTCGGTAATTTTCTCAACTTTCTTTGCTTCCTGTTCCTTCGGTTTCTGATTCTGAAGAGCCTTGGGAACACGATTAAACTGTCTGCCATCACGACGGCCGCCGCCAAATCTGGATTCCTGATTATTGCGACGCTCATCTCTTTCTTTATCCTTATGCTTATCCCGATAATCTCTTGTAGTCTTTGAAGCTAAGGGTTCAGCCGGTGCAGCTGCAACCGGTCTCTGATTGTTGCGAGGTCTGTCTCCAAAAGAACGGCCATTTCCCTGACCATCGTTTCTCTGGCCCGGTCTTCTGCTGCCCTGTCCATCCTTATTGAAGCCTTCCTTATTGTAAGGCGGTCTTGACTGACCATCACGGTTGCCCATTGGTCTTCCATTAGATGGACGGCCGTTTCTATTCTGATTGTTATCGCGGTTAAAGGCAGGACGATTCTGTCCGTCTCGACGGTTGCCCTGACCCTGATTACGGTTATCACGGGGTGTACGGCCGTCATTTGTACGGGCATTATTATTGGAAGAACGTCTGTCCTGACGCTGACCATTATCGCCGTCTCTTCTGCCATTATTATTCTGAGCAGGAGCCTTTTCTCTCATCTGTGGAGCTGTCTGAGACTGAGCAGGTTTCTGAACCTTATTTTCACTCCGAACATGCTCAGTTTTTACTTCTTCCTTCTTAGTTTCTTCAACCTTCTTAACTTCAGGCTCTTTCTTTTCAACCGGTGCTTTTTCAATCTTAACAGCTTCTTTAGGAGCAGTTTCAGCCTTTTTCGGCTCTGCTTTTACGTTTTCGACCTGAGCAGCTTCCTTCTTTTCCGGCTCTGCTTTTTTCTCTTCTGTTTTTATCTCTTCTAC
>CAVDGK010000165.1:0-4607 GCA_963607995.1 Oscillospiraceae bacterium
GACTTAAAGTCATAATTTTTTTCTCCTTTTGCACAAAAACAAGTGCTTTTTATTGATTTTAACACACAAAAAATGAACTCCAACGCAGAAATTGGAAAAAATCACAGCATCTTTTTGCAATCTTTGTAAAAAAATATGCACAAAAACTCATACGATTTATGTTCACCTTAGGTTTTAACTATACTGGACTTATTTTGTTCAAATGTACTAATAAAAGTTGAATCGTTATACTAAAACTATCAAATTTGACAAACGTTTGTCCTGTAGGTTAAGCAATAATGCATTGGAGGAGAGTATGAGCCCAGCAATTATTACATTGATTTTCCTGGCGTTTGCCATCGTCATGTTCGTTACGGAAAAGATTCCCCTTGGTGTAACGTCCATGATCGTCTGCATCGGTTTGGTCGTAACCGGTGTCCTTGATATCAAGACAGCCTTTGCAGGTTTCATTGATTCAAATGTTATTCTTTTTGTTGCTATGTTTATTGTCGGTGGTGCCCTTTTCGAAACGGGTATGGCCAATGAAATCGGCGGTCTTGTTACAAAATTTGCCAAGACTGAGCGTCAGCTCATCATTGCCATCATGGTAATCGTTGGCGTTATGAGCGGTTTCCTTTCAAACACTGGTACAGCCGCTATCCTGATTCCCGTTGTCGTTGGTATCGCTGCTAAGTCAGGCTATAAGAGATCACGTCTCCTGCTTCCGCTGGTTTTCGCAGCAGCCATGGGTGGTAACCTTTCCCTTATCGGTGCTCCGGGCAACCTGATTGCAAAGTCTACACTGGAGCAGGCAGAACTTGGTACATTCAACTTCTTTGAATATGCCATCGTTGGTGCCCCGATCCTGATCGTTGGTATCATCTTCTATGCAACGATTGGTTATAAGCTTCTTCCGAATCATGATGTAAAGGAAGATGATGACTCTGCTTACAGCCAGCAGCAGGATTTCTCCAAGGTTCCGAAGTGGAAGAAATACCTTTCCCTTATTATCTTGATTGCAACTCTTCTTGGCATGATCTTTGAAGATGTCATCGGCATTAAGCTGGCTATTACCGGCTGCATTGGTGCCCTTCTTCTGATTCTGACAGGTGTTATTTCTGAGAAAGATGCTATTAAGTCTATTGACCTTAAGACGATCTTCCTTTTCGGCGGTACACTCTCTCTGGCATCAGCTCTTCAGTCTACAGGAGCCGGCGAGCTTCTGGCTGACAAGATCATCAGCCTTCTGGGCGATAATCCATCACCTTACGTTCTTACTTTCGTGGTTCTTGTTATCTGCTGCGTCCTCACAAACTTTATGTCCAACACAGCAACTACAGCCCTGATGGCTCCAATCTGCCTTTCTATTGCCCAGGGTATGGGAGCTGACCCGAAAGCCGTTCTTATGGCTTGCGTTATCGGTGGTTCCTGCGCTTATGCAACACCCATTGGTATGCCGGCTAACACCATGGTTTTCGGTATCGGCGGCTACAAATTTAAAGATTACGTTAAGGCCGGTCTTCCCCTTATCGTCATCGCCCTCGTTGTCAGCATGATCGTTCTTCCTATCGCCTTCCCGTTCTTCCCGGCGTCATAAGCGATAGCGGATCGTCATAAAGATTATGATACCCGGGAAAATGTTCAGACTCAGTTGCAAGCATGCTTACAGGGCTGCACCGAGTGCAGCAGCTCGGGTATCATTAAGATATTTATAAACATTATAAGGAGAAAATATTATGTCTAATGAAGCACAAGTTCAGAAAATGACCGACATTATATCAAAATTTGTTGGATTTACCGCCAAGAAACTTCCGGATGATGTCATCGCAAAACTTGATGAACTGCGTCAGAAGGAAACAGATCCCATGGCAAAGGTTATTTATGACACCATGTTCAGAAACCAGGAGCTGGCTGTTAAACTTAACCGTCCGTCCTGCCAGGATACAGGTGTTCTTCAGTTCTGGGTAAAATGCGGTACAAACTTCCCGTTGATTAACGAGCTGGAAGGTCTGCTTAAGGAGGCTGTCGTTAAGTCAACTTTCGAAACACCTCTTCGTCATAACTCAGTTGAAACTTTCGATGAATACAATACAGGCAAAAATGTTGGTAAAGGTACACCGACAGTATGGTGGGATATCGTTCCCAACTCAGACAGCTGTGAAATCTACACCTATATGGCAGGCGGCGGCTGCACCCTTCCGGGTAATGCTACAGTTCTGATGCCGGGTGAAGGTTATGAAGGCGTGACAAAGTTCGTTCTTGATCGTATGACAAGCTATGGTTTAAATGCCTGCCCGCCACTTCTTGTTGGTGTCGGTGTTGCTACATCCGTTGAAACAGCAGCTATGCTTTCCAAGAAAGCTCTTATGAGACCTATCGGTTCCCATAATGAAAATGAAAGAGCAGCCAAGATGGAGAAACTTCTTGAAGATGGCATCAACGCTATCGGCCTTGGCCCCCAGGGTATGGGCGGTAAGTTCTCTGTTATGGGTGTTAATATCGAAAATACAGCCCGTCATCCTTCCGCTATTGGCGTTGCAGTTAATGTAGGCTGCTGGAGCCACAGAAGAGGTCACATCGTATTTGATAAAGATCTCAACTGGACAGTTGATACACATACAGGTTTTGAGGCATAAGGCGGAAAGAAAGGAGATTCAAAATGGTACAGTATAAAGATGGAAAAAAGATTCTTGTTACCCCGATTTCTAAAGAAGACCTTGAGGACATCAAGATTGGCGATATCATTTACCTTTCAGGAAGCCTGACAACCTGCCGCGACGTAGCTCATCGCCGTGTTGTTGAGGAAGGCAGAGAGATCCCGGTAGATGTAAGAAATAATGCAATCCTTCATGCAGGTCCTATTATCAGACCTCTTGAAAATGATCAGTTCGAAATGGTTTCTGTAGGTCCGACAACTTCCATGAGAATGGAAAAATTCGAGTATGAATTTGTACAGACTACAGGTGTTCGTGTCATCGTTGGTAAAGGTGGTATGAAAGAAAATACAGCTCGTGCCTGCAAGGATTTTGGTGCTATCCATTGCGTATTCCCGGCTGGTAATGCTGTTGTAGCTGCCGTTGAAGTTAAGAAGATCATGAGAGCAGAATGGAGAGATCTGGGTATGCCGGAGACTCTGTGGAACTGCGATGTCGAAGAATTTGGTCCCCTTATCGTATCTATCGATGCTAAGGGCCGTAACTACTTCGAAGAAAAGAAGATCGAGTACAACAAAAAGAAAGACGAGCAGATTGAGCTTATCTCAAAGCAGGTAGGCTTTATCAAATAAATAAACCTCCAAGGGTTATTAACCTATCACAACCGGAAAAAAGAGCGGGCCACCGCTCTTTTTTTCGTGGGAGAAAAGATCTAATTAAAAGCTCGTTTTAGGAATAAGAAATTTCATTTTCGACATTTTTGCAGCGATCCAACAGGAGAGCTTTTGTTTTTTAAAAGCTCAAGAAAACCATTGCATTTAGGTGCTAAGAGGGGTACATCGTGTTGCTTTTATATGAGCCAGTAGTGAAGTGGATTGCAAATACTCTTGATAAGGGTATTCTATATGAGCAAAAAAAGAACCCGCTTCATAAGGAAACGGGTTCTTGGGAGGTTTATAGAGGATTTTTAGTCTGCCTGTTTCAGACTGTAACGCCACTTGAAGATGGCACTGCCGATGATAACGACATAACCCAGGAAGCTTAAGATATCCGGAAGCTGATCCAGGAAAATAAAGCCTAAGGCAGCAGCAAAGAGAACCTGCGTATAGTCGAAAACGGAAATTTCTTTGGCGGGAGCTTTGGTATAGGCTTTGGTGATGCTGAGCTGGCCACCGGCTGCGGCAAATCCGGCCAGAACCAGCATAAGGAGCTGATAGCGGCTCATGGGTTCTCCTCCGAAAAAGAGGAAGGGGAAGGTGACGATGGAAGAAAACATTGAGAAGACAAAGACGATAATAGGTCCGGGAACACCATTTTTTCCAAGTCTTCGGACGAAGGTGTAGGCGATGCCGGCTCCCAAACCACCGATGACACCGACTAAGGCATAAACAAATTCCATATTAAAGGATGGTTTAATGACTAAAAGGGCACCCATGAAGGCAACGATGATAGAAATCCAGTCAACTTTGTTTGCTTTTTCTTTAAGAAGAAAATAGGATGCGATGACAGCAAAGAAGGGGGAGAGTTTGTTCAAAATATTGGCATCGGCGATATTCATTTTATCGATGGCATAGTAGTTGGCGATAAGGCCGATGGTACCGCAGAGGCTTCGTAAGAAAAGATCCGGCCAGTTGGATTTTTCGACATGGAAACCGACTTTGCTTCTCCGGAGCAGGAAGAAGGCGATGACAGCGGCCACGGCATTTCGGAAGAAGGCTTTCTGCATGGTGGGGAGATCGCCGGACATGCGGATAAAGAAGGACATAAGGGCGAAGAAGAACCCCGCCAGTATAATGTATAAGATGCCTTGTTTTTTGTCACTCATAATTAAAACTCCTACTATATATCACTATGGTATAAAGGTGTAGAAAACTATAGGTTTTTGATACGTACGAGCTTGCCTAGCACTCCTGCACGGCAAGACACGCTTCCGCGACCCTCGTCGAGCACACATGCTCACACTTAGCGAAGTCG
>CAVDGK010000166.1:0-4607 GCA_963607995.1 Oscillospiraceae bacterium
ATGTAGAATCCATCCGCAGTGAAGTTATGAAGGATGAGGAAAGTGCAAAACCACCTTATCAGCTTCCCTCTCTCGATCTTTTAACGCCGGGAAAAGTTGCACGGGGAGATTCGGAGGATGCGGTGATCAATACAGCTACCAAGCTGCAGCAGACCTTTGAAGACTTCGGTGTTAAAGTTAAAGTTGTGAATGTCAGTCAGGGGCCTACGGTTACCCGTTATGAATTGCAGCCGGATCATGGCGTTAAAGTTCAGCGTATCCTAAGTCTTAGTGATGACATAAAACTTAATCTGGCTGCGGCCGATATTCGTATTGAAGCACCTGTTCCGGGAAAATCCGTAGTAGGTATCGAAGTGCCAAATAAAGAACCGGGGTCTGTCATGCTTCGGGAAATGCTGGAAACGGATGAATTTAAGAAATTTAATAAACCTCTGGCTTTCGCCGTTGGCAAAGATATCGGCGGCAATCCTATCATAACGGATATTGCCAAGATGCCCCATCTTCTTATTGCCGGTGCAACGGGTTCAGGTAAATCGGTATGTATCAATACCCTTATTATGAGTATTCTTTACAAGTCTACACCGGAAGAGGTAAGGATGATCATGATTGACCCGAAGGTGGTAGAACTTAAGATTTATGAGGGTATTCCGCATCTCCTCATTCCGGTTGTGACGGATGCTAAAAAAGCTTCAGGTGCTTTAAACTGGGCTGTGGCGGAAATGACGGAGCGTTATAATAAATTCGCTTCTATGAATGGTGTGCGGGATATTGATTCCTACAATAAACGTGTAGAGGAAATCAATGCTAATCCAGATGTGCCGGAGGAAGAGAAACTCAAGAAGTTACCGCGAATCGTGGTTATAGTCGATGAGCTTGCAGATCTTATGATGGTGGCACCGGGAGAAGTAGAAGATGCTATCTGTCGTCTGGCTCAGCTGGCCCGGGCTGCCGGTATCCATGTGATCATAGCGACTCAGCGGCCATCTGTTAATGTAGTAACCGGTCTTATTAAAGCCAACATGCCATCCCGTATTGCCCTTGCTGTTACATCCGGCGTTGACAGCCGGACCATTCTCGATATGAATGGAGCCGAAAAGCTTCTTGGAAAAGGTGATATGCTGTTTTCGCCCCAGCAGTATCCCACACCGGTTCGTGTCCAGGGATGTTATGTGTCGGATGAAGATATTACAAGGGTTGTAAAATTTTTAACTGACCAATCGCCTGAAGTAGTGTATAATGAAGAGACTATTAAAAAAATTGATGAAAGTGCAAATCGCACCGGCACGAAAATGGATGGTTCTTCTGATGGGCGTGATGAGTACTTTTGGGATGCCGGAAGCCTGATCATAGATAAAGATAAGGCTTCTATTGGTATGCTTCAGAGATATTTTAAGATAGGATTTAACAGAGCGGCCCGCATCATGGATCAGTTAGCCGAAGCCGGTATCGTAGGCGAGGAAGAAGGAACCAAACCCCGGACAATCCTGATGTCAGCTGAACAATTTGAAAATATGAAAGAACAGGGATATTGATAATGACATGTCCTTCCTGTGGAAAAAATCTTAAGCAGGGACAACTCATCTGTCCAAAATGCGGAAAAGATATAGAACTTGTTTCTGAATTTCCGGTTGAGTCTTTATTAGAGTCAACGGAAAACCGAGAAAAAGAGAAGAAATCTCAAACCAGTGCCCGGTATAACAAGATTATTGCACAAAGCCGTGATAATACTTTAAGAAAAAAACAAAGAAAACTGATAACCTTTATTACGATTTTGCTGGTTATCCTTGCCATTGGTCTGGTGATAGGCGTAAGATATTATACGAAATACCGTCAGCTCAATGATTATAATTATCAGTTTTCACATGCCCGAGCTTCTTATGACAATGGTAATAAGGACGAGGCTTATACTTATATCAGACAAGCTCTTGAATTGGACCCGAATTCGGAAGCTGCTAATCTCTTTTATGCCAATATGCTGGCTAAAGACGGAGAGGAAAATAAGGCTGAAGAATTGTATTTGCAGCTTATTAAAGCCAATTCCGATGATACGGATGCCTATCAGGCTCTCCTTGAACTCTATGAAAGTCAGAGTCGTCCGGGTGATATGAAGTCACTTATTAAGAGTGGCAGTTCAGCCATTCAGAAGTATTTCAGCAGTTATATTCCAAAGGCTCCGGAAACTTCATTAGAGGAAGGATCTTATACAGCGAAACAGACGGTTGAGCTTAAGGCAGACAGTGGAGAGACCATCTATTATACTTTAGATGGAACCACGCCTGATTCATCATCTACTGTTTATAAAACAGGCATTGAACTGGATGAAGGAAGAACTGAATTGCGGGCTGTAGCCTATAATGAATATGGTATTAGCGGTGATGTAACCATTGCCGTCTATAATATTACACTGGCACGTCCTGATGCGGCCATTATCTATCCGTCTTCAGGGAAGTATGATGCAGGAACAAAGATTGTTGTAACCATTCCTGATGGCTGCACCGGTTTTTACACTTTTGATGGTACGCCGGATGATACATGTGAAGTGGTTAATGGTCCTATTGTCATGCAGGAGGGAACTCACATTTTTTCCGTCATTGTCAAAAATGAATATGGAAAATATTCATCTATTGCCAGTGAAACTTATATTGTTGGAAATAGCTGATAAAGATTTATTTATAAAATCCGGTTTCAGTTTTCTACATCATAATCTTGTACACTAATTTTGCAGGAGGAAACTATGTACAAAATCGTCAAAAAAGAGCAACTGAGTGAGGTTGTCTGGCTAATGGAAATCGAAGCCGCCAACGTCGCCGAACACTGCGAACCCGGTCAGTTCGTCATCGTCAGAACCAGCGAAGAGGGTGAGAGAGTACCGCTTACGATCTGTGACTATGATCGTGATGCCAAAACGGTTACCATCGCTTTCCAGCCTCTTGGTGTCGCTACTCACAAGCTTCTTACTTATGAAGCAGGCGACAGCATTGCTGATATCGTAGGACCCTTAGGTGTTCCGTCTGAATTTATCCATGAAGATCTGGAAGAACTGAAAAAGAAGAGAATTCTTTTCGTTGCCGGTGGTGTTGGTACAGCACCTGTTTATCCTCAGGTTAAATGGCTTCACAATCACGGCGTTGAAGCTGATGTTATTATCGGCGCCCGTACAAAGAGCCTGCTGTTCTTTGAAGATAAAATGAAAGAAGTTGCCGCAAATCTGTATATCACCACAGATGACGGTTCCTATGGCCGCGAAGGTGTTGTTACCAAAGTTATTGAAGACCTGGTGGAAAATCAGGGCGTTAAATATGACTGCTGCGTCAGCATCGGACCCATGATCATGATGAAATTCTGCACTCTGACAACCAAAAAATATAACATTCCGACTATTGTCAGCATGAACCCCATCATGGTTGACGGAACAGGTATGTGTGGTGCCTGCCGTCTGACTCTTCATGATGAAGTTAATGGTGATCAGGTTAAATTTGCCTGTGTCGATGGACCTGAATTTGACGGTTTCAAGATCGACTGGAATGAATGTATGAAGCGTATGCAGATGTATAAGACAGAAGAAGGCCGTGCAAAGCTTAAATATGAAGAAGGCGCAACACATCATGGCGGCTGCGGAAACTGCGGAGGTGACAAATAATGGCTGTTGAAAAGAAACCGAGAATTCCGGTAAGAGAACAGGCACCGGAAGTTCGTGCTCATAATTTTGAAGAAGTTTGCTATGGTTACAATGCTGAAGAGGCTATGGCTGAGGCAGCACGCTGCCTTAATTGCAAGAAGCCGCTGTGCGTTCAGGGCTGCCCGGTTAACATTCAGATTCCGGACTTTATCGCCCAGGTAAAAGAAGGCAATTTCGAAGAAGCTTATAAAATCATTTCAAATTCAAGTGCTCTTCCGGCTGTCTGTGGTCGTGTTTGCCCTCAGGAAAATCAGTGTGAAGGCAAGTGCATCCGTGGCAAGATGGATGATCCGATCGCCATTGGTAAGCTTGAAAGGTTCGTTGCTGACTGGGCTAAGGAAAATAATATCCGTCCTCAGGGTGCAGAAGTTAAGAATGGCCATAAGGTTGCCGTAGTTGGTTCAGGTCCTGCAGGTCTTACCTGTGCAGGAGATCTGGCAAAACTTGGTTATGAAGTTACTATTTTTGAAGCACTTCATAAAGCCGGCGGTGTTCTTTGCTATGGTATTCCGGAATTCCGTCTTCCTAAAGATAAAATCGTTGCCGAAGAATGCAAGAATGTTGAGGGTCTTGGTGTTGAGATCAAAACTGACTATATCATCGGTAAGGCTAAGACCATCGATGAACTGATGGAAAAAGATGGTTATGAAGCTGTCTTCGTTGGTTCCGGTGCCGGTCTTCCCCGTTTCATGGGTATTCCGGGTGAAAATGCTAACGGTGTTTTCTCTGCTAATGAATACCTGACAAGAAACAACCTGATGAAGGCTTATCGTGAAGATTACGATACACCGATCTATAAAGCTAAGAAACTGGTTGTTGTTGGCGGTGGCAACGTTGCTATGGATGCTGCCCGTACGGCTTTAAGACTTGGTGCTGAAACACATCTTGTTTATCGTCGTTCTGAAGAAGAGCTTCCGGCACGTAAGGA
>CAVDGK010000167.1:0-4571 GCA_963607995.1 Oscillospiraceae bacterium
GATCTTAAGCGTATCATATCCGCAACAAATGGTCGTGCAAACCGTATTAAAGTCGTTATGCCTTTCCTTTACGAAGGACGCCAGCATAAAAGAACCGGTCGTGAATCCTTAGACTGCTCTATGGCTCTTAAAGAACTGGCTGACTATGGTGTAAATGAAATCATCACCTTTGATGCACATGATCCCCGTGTTATGAATGCTATTCCTTTGGTTTCGTTCGATAATTACATGCCTACCTATCAATTTTTAAAGGCTCTGATTGAAAATGTACCGGATATTCAGCTGGACAAAGAACATTTCATGGTCGTAAGCCCTGATGAAGGGGCTATGAACCGTGGTCTCTACTTCTCAAACCTGATCGGTGTCGATATGGGTACATTCTATAAAAGACGTGACTATTCAAAAGTCGTTAATGGCCGAAACCCTGTTGTTGCTCACGAATTCCTGGGAGATAACGTTGAAGGCATGGATGTTATCGTCATCGATGATATGATTTCTTCCGGTGGTTCCATGCTTGATGTCTGCAAACAGCTTAAAGAAAGGGGATGCCGCAAGGTCTTTATGTGTGCTACCTTTGGTCTTTTCACCAATGGTTTTGATGAATTCGACAAATATTATGAAAACGGCTGGATCGATAAGCTGATCTGCACTAACCTGACTTATCTTCCCGATGAGCTTTTGTCTAAGCCCTATTTTGCCGCTGCCAATATGTATAATTATCTGGCCAGCACGGTTAATGCCATTAACCATGATCTGCCATCTAATATTAAGAGTACGGCCAGCATGATCACTTCACTTATTACAGAACGTGAAACTATTGCTAATCTGATTCATAAAAATTAAACACGACACTTTCTCATGAAATAAGAAACCAGTCTATTATCTTTAAATAATGGGCTGGTTCTTTGTATACGCGGGCAGCAAGCCAAAGTGCATGTTTGCATAAAGCTTTGGCGGCTGTGCGATAAATTGAGAACATCGTAAGAAATGTTTCTCATAGTTTATGTGATTGATTTAAAACCGCTGCCTGATTTATGTCCTATAGTCGAAAAAAGCTGCCCTGATGGACAGCTTTCTTTCGTACCAACCTTTTGCTTCTAATCCTCAATATCTCCCTCGAGTTTATCAGCGCGAGCCTTAATCTGTTTCTCCTGAACTTCCGGCGTCGCCTGTTCATAACGAGCAAATTCATATGAGAAGTCACCGGCACCGCCAGTCATCGAACGAAGCGTTGTGCCATATCCATAAAGTTCCATCTGAGGAACGTCAGCATCAATACATGTTATACCCGTCTTAACCGGATTCATGCCAAGAACGCGGCCTCTTCTCTTGTTAAGGTCACCCATAACATCACCGGTATATTTATCCGGAACCGTAACTTTAAGAGAAACAATGGGTTCAAGAAGAACCGGATTTGCTTTAAGGAAACCATCCTTAAAAGCCATACGAGTAGCAGTCTTGAAAGCCTGTTCAGATGAGTCAACCGGATGATAAGAACCGTCATAAAGTGTAGCTTTAACACCTACAACCGGATACGCAGCGAGAGGTCCCTTTACAACGGACTCTGCCAAACCTTTCTCAACAGCAGGATAATAGTTCTTAGGAACTGTTCCGCCTACAACAGCAATATCAAATTCATAAGGCTTTGATGTATCGCCACTGGGTTCAAAACGCATCTTAACATGACCATACTGACCATGACCGCCGGTCTGTTTCTTATATTTTCCTTCAACATCAGAATTCTTTCGGATCGTTTCGCGGAAAGCAACCTTCGGTTCAGACAGTTCGATTTCAACTTTATAACGTTCTTTCAGCTTACTGACCACAATATCAAGATGCTGTTCACCCATTCCGTAAAGAAGGGACTGACGGTTTGCCGAGTCCTGAACCACGCGAAGCGTACAGTCTTCAGCTGCCAGACGGTTAAGAGACTGGGCAATCTTATCTTCTTCGCCCTTTTTAACAGCTTTATAACGTTTATAAGTATAAGGAACAGAAAGTGTAGCCTTCGGATAAACTACCGGTGTATTCTTTGTTGATAAGGTATTTCCCGTTTCAACATCACTCAGTTTAGCTAGAGCGCCGATATCACCAGCCATCAGTTCCGGAACTTCCGTCGGCTTATTTCCTGTCAGCACGTAAAGCTTACCAATCTTCTGTTCCGTCTGTTTAACCGAATTATACAAAATATCATCCGATTTAAGAGAGCCTGAACATACTTTAATGAAGCTATATTTACCAATGAACGGATCCACCATAGTCTTCCATACATAAACGGATTTCGCTTTGGAGAAATCATGGTTGCCTTCAAAAATTTCATTTGTCTTCTGATTAAGACCATTAACTGATCTCTTAGAAGGATCCGGGAAGAAAGCAATAATATCCTGAAGAATCTTAACAACACCCTTCAGCTGTGTAGATGAACCCATGGATACCGGAACCGTTGTGCCGTCAAGAACATTGGCTGCCAGAGCCAGGGCAACTTCCGTATCAGTAAATTCATCACCGCTGAAATAACGATCCATAAATTCTTCTGATGTTTCAGCCACAGCCTCCATAAGGGAATCATGATAATTTTCAAGATATTCTTCAAGATAACCCGGAACTGCACACTCTTCCTCTTTGCCTTTTTCAAGATAATGGCGACCGGCCTGCTTTGTAACACTTACATAACCTACAAACTGACCATTTTCACGGATTGGCATATGAAGAGGCGCAATCTTCTTTCCGTAAAGCTCCTCCAGTTTTTCAACAACATCACGATAGCTTGCTTCATCATTATCCATACCTGAAACATAGATCAGGCGTGGCAGTTTATACATATCACAAAGGTCCCAGGCTTTCTGTGTACCAACCTGAACACCATCTTTAGCAGAAATACAAATGATAGCGGCATCAGCTACACCGGCAGCTTCTTCAGCTTCACCCACAAAATCAAAATATCCAGGAGTATCCAGAATATTGATTTTGTACCCCTCCCATTCAATAGGAATCATGGATGTAGAAATTGAGAATTTACGTTTTACTTCCTCTTTATCAAAATCACTGACCGTATTGCCGTCAGTTACATTTCCAAGACGATTGGTAATACCTGCCAGATAAGCCATAGCTTCTGCAAGAGATGTCTTGCCGCTGCCGCCATGACCCAGTAAAACCACGTTACGAATTTGATCTGTTCTGTAAACGTTCATGCTATACCTCCATCGAATTTCTTGATGTAAATTTGGTATTATTTTACTAAAAAAAGCATAATATTACAAGTACATTGTTGAAATTGTCCATATTGCACAGAATTTTCCTAAATTTTTAGTCGTCTCGCTTTTTTACTTTAAACAATTAAAGTTGTTTTTCTTGCTATCATTATTCCTCTGTGTTAAAATCGACAAGTCAGATTTCCTGCCTAAACTTTGACTTCTTTAATAATATGATTTTAATCTAAGAATGCAGGAACTCTGTAAGAAACTTCGTCTCTGTCATAAGACAGATTCAAAAGAGAATGGAGAAACAAATGACTGTAGGTTTTATCGGCCTTGGCCTGATCGGGGGGTCCATTGCCAAGACGATCCGTGAAAAACACCCCGAAACCATCATTGTTGCTTATAACCGTAATCAGGAAGTTTTGAAAAAAGCCTGCCTGGATGATGTAGTGGATGTAGCTTTATCATCCCCTGAAAACGGCTTTAATGACTGTGATATTATTTTTCTATGTGTCCCGGTTATCACAGCTCTTGAATTTTTACCGATTCTAAAAGGACAGCTTAAAGAAGGCTGTATTCTGACAGATGTAGGATCCACCAAAACAGGAATTCATAAGGGAATTGAAAAAGAAGGACTGACTTCTTGTTTTATTGGCGGTCATCCTATGACCGGCTCGGAAAAAACAGGTTACAAATATGGAAATCCCCTTCTTTTGGAAAATGCCTATTATCTTCTTACACCGGAGAGTGATGTTGCTGCTGATAAAGTTGATTTTCTCAAAAACTTCATTGCAAGCCTTGGCTCTCTCCCTCTTGTTCTGACCTATGAAGAACATGACCGCGTAGTAGCTGGTGTATCCCATGTTCCTCATCTTATTTCGGCAGCTCTTGTCAATCTTGTCCACGAAGCTGATTCCGAAAAGCATATTATGAAAAGCGTAGCTGCCGGTGGTTTTCGTGACATCACACGTATTTCCTCGTCGTCTCCCGTTATGTGGCAGGAAATCTGTCTCTCCAACGGGCCGGCCATTGTTTCACTCCTTGACCGCTACATCGAACTTCTGACCCATTATCGTGATGTGGTGAATCGTTCTGATCCGGATGAAATTATAAAGATTTTTTCTGATTGTAAGGAGTACCGTGACAGCTTCGATTCCAAAAGTCGGGGCGAATATTGCATTTACTGTGATGTGGCCGATGAAAGTGGTGCCATTGCAAAAATCGCGACTCTTCTTGCTGAAAATAATATCAGTATTAAGAATATCGGTATTGTTCACAATCGTGAATTTGAAGAAGGTGTTCTTAAGATTTTATTTTATGACCGTAACTCCATTATGCGGGCTGTCCGCAAATTGAAAGGATCAGGCTATACGA
>CAVDGK010000168.1:0-4552 GCA_963607995.1 Oscillospiraceae bacterium
ATAAAAAACAGCTCCGGGAACATTTGGTTTCCGGAGCTGTTTAAAAGAGATTTTTAAGTTAAGAGATTTTTCGAAATAAAGCCTCAGCATTAACCATGGTAGGATACTTTGGTTAAATTCATTCGCTTTGAATGTTCAATCTGTTTCCATTCCACTTTTTTACTGAAAAGGGCTGTTATGGCAATCGGAATATAGGTAAGCATAAACAGTGGGAATGTTACGACATAAAGAACTTTCTTGAAATTCGCTGTGTGAATCTTATTCCATTCGGTGATGGTGGTAATAATACCGATTAAAAAGATCAGTATACTGGCATTTATCGTCGGGTACATGAGTAATATAAGAGCGTTAACCCATTTGCCGGCAAAGAGCATGACAAATGCCCCCAGTACATCGGCGGTCAATATCGCGGCGGATAATATCATGGCCGGCATAATCGTCATTGTCATATCAAAGCAGGAAAAACGTCGCCTTATATTGTTGGTGTTATTGACATCCCTCTTGCTACTGAATATTCCTTTTATAAGATTCTTTCCGTATTTAGAATAAACCTGTAAATAACCTTTTGCCCATCTCAGACGCTGATTCCAGGATTGACCAAATGTAACAGGTTGTTCATCATAAAATTCCGCACTGTCGCAATATCCGACACAGTTACCTTTTACGATATTAGAAGCTGTAAATTCAATATCCTCAGTCAGTAAGAAATAATTCCAGCGTTTTTCGCCCTTTTCATTTTCGATCAGTGAACGATCAAACATAAATCCGGTACCGGAAACGGCACAGCTTGTTCTGAGTATCATGCGGGAATTATTAAGATACTTGGCTTCTCTTAAAAACCAAAGAGAGTAGCCTGCCGTGATCCAGTTATCACCATAGTTTTTGGAATTACGGTAACTGGTTATGGCAAGATAGCCGTCACAATAAGTCTTGTTCATTTCAGTTACGTAATTTTCAGCCAGTACATTATCTGCATCAAAGACAAAAAATGCATCAAAGGCATCCTTAGGATAATCCTCATTTATGTGGCACAGCAGATAATCAAGTGCGTATCCTTTGCCTACCTTTGTTTTATCAAAACGCTCGTAAACTTTTGCTCCGGCCTTTCGTGCAATCTCTGCTGTATCGTCCGTGCAATTATCAGCAACTACAAATATGGTTATAAGTTCTGAGGGGTAATTTTGATTTTTTATACTTTTTATCAAATCAGCAATAACGGTCTGTTCATTACGAGCTGATATCAAAAAGGCAAATTTATGATATGTTAATTCTTTGTAGTTGTGCTGCCTTTTCTTTTTTATCAAAGCTACGGCTATATAAAAAATCTGATATGAATAGCATATCAAAAACAGCAACCCCAGCATCTTGTTAATATCAATCAGTACATTCATACAAACATTCCTATCTTTTTCCTAATTTTTTTAAGTCTAGACAATTCGTATCTGACAAATAAACTGCGCTTGTAAATTGCGAACCAAAACCTATATATCATAACCCACGAAAATTTTTTGTCAAGTAAGGTTCAGGAGAATGGCTGTTGACCACAAGATATGTCAAATGGGGAATAGACATGAAAAAGCTCCGGAAAGTTTTTGTTTCCGGAGCTTTTAAAAAGAGGAGAGAGATTTTTTAGTTTGTGGTGTAGTACAATTGGGAAGGTAATTCTGAAGATCTAAATTAAATAATTGCTTCTTATGAATTCCAACTGATCTTTGTGATAGTTGGCTGTGTACTATTATATTTTACCTGATGCCAGGCTTCTGCATGACGCCAGATAGAAAGATTGTACGTATCGTTGGTTTTATCTGTGAAATGAAGATATCCTGATCCATTGAAGAAACCTTTAGGTCCTCTGCCATGAACACGAACGACATTAGGAAAAGGATCTGATACGCAACCATTCTCGTCAAGGGGAGTGCTGTCATAGTAGGTATAAAATGCGTCGATATAGCCGCCATCATTAAAGGTAATAATTTCTTTTAGTGCAACGCCATCAATCTGGGTGAGGGGATCGGCACTTGTAAAGGTATTTTTGAGCTCAATATAGCCACTTCCGTCTGCGTTGATATGGGCCGTGGCATTTGTGTCAGAGATGATACGTTCTGAGGAAGTGGTCTCAGCTGCCTGTACGTTTTTCGGTGAGAAAACAGCGGCGGATGTAAGAGTAACGGCTGCAATAGCTGTAGCTGCGATGACTTTTGTAAATAATCTATTGTTCTTCATAATATTTTCCTCCTCTGGAATGAGTGGGTTTTGTTTTATATCTATTTATACGAGGGACTTAGGGGACGGGATAATTATTCGAAAAAAATTTTTATTGAAAAAAATCAGCTCTGGAAATGCTGCATTTCCGGAGCTGATTTAAAAGAGGGAGAGAAATTTTAAGTTTTAAGTTTATGGTGTAGTGCAATTGGGAAGGTGATTTTTACCATCAAAGTTTTAAACTAAATGTGTTGCTTCTTATGAATACCAACTGATCTTTGTGATGGTGGGATTGGAGCTGCCGTAGCTTACCACATGGTCGTTTATTTCATGAAGCCAAATGGAAAGATTGTAAGTATCATTAGTCTTATCTGTAAACTGAAGGTGTCCGGCTCCGCTAAAGAAACCTTTGGGTCCGGCAGCATGAACGACCGCGCCGTGGGGATAAAGGGCTGCGACTGCACAGGTAATTGAATTTTCAAAAGTGTAAAATGCATCAACATAACCGCCATCATTAAAGGTAATAATATCTTTCAACGGAACACCACCAATTTCGGTGAGGGGATTATCCCTTCTATAGGTCTTATTGAGTTCAATATAGCCGCTTCCATCAGCATTGATATGAGCTGTGGCATTTTTGTCGGAAATGATACGGCCGGTAACACTTTCATTGGAAGTGGTCTCAGCTGCCTGTACGTTTTTCGGAGAGAAAACAGCAGCGGATGTAAGAGTAATGGCTGCGATAGCTGTAGCTGCAATGACTTTTGTAAAAAATCTATTGTTCTTCATAATATTTTCCTCCTTTTGAGAATTGTGTTTTGTTTTATATCTATTTATACGAGGAAATATAGAGGCGGGATAATAGAAAATGAAGCGGATTGCATATATTCCAGAATGTTCTTCCGGTTTTCCTCTTTGAATAAAGATAATTTTCTATTTTGAGGTCTGATGGAAACTCTTTCTGGTAAGTTATTTCGATAAAAACAAAAAACTGTCATATTCGTAAAAAATTAGTAAGTTTTTTGAAAAAACATCTAAAAATCTGGAATTATTTTCTTATTCTTTTGCAGATATACCAAATAGACAAAATGCGAAAAGTCATGTTACACTAACCGCAGTTAAAACTCTTGGTAAAAAAGCTGGGGAACAGCCGGGAGTGGAAGGTAAGACAAAGCTGTCTTAAGGACAGGGACCCGAAACTCTTGATGCGCTGTAAAATTATCCTTATGAGTTTGGGAGGAAGTCCGGTGAAAAAAGTAGCAGTTATTATGGGCAGTAAGAGCGATCTGCCGATCGCAGAGAAGGCAGTGGGCGTACTGCAGGAATATGGAATCGAGACAGAAGTGCGTGTTTTATCCGCTCATCGGTGTCCGAATGAAGTGAGGGAATTTGCTTCAACGGCACGGGAGAGTGGATTTTTTGTTATCATAGCGTTCGCCGGTATGGCTGCGCATCTGGCTGGCGCTATTGCGGCCAATACCACTTTGCCGGTTATCGGTGTGCCCTGCAGCGGGGCAAAACTTGATGGCATGGATGCGCTCCTTGCCACCGTCCAGATGCCTAGCGGCATTCCGGTTGCAACGGTAGCAGTAGATGGCGGAAAGAATGCGGCTATTTTAGCCATTCAGATGCTGGCACTTTCAGATGAAGGGCTGGCCAAAAAGCTTCAGGATGCCAGAGCTGCGGAAACTGCAAATGTGCTGGCAGCTGATAAAGAAGTAAAAGAACATTTCAAGATGAAAGTATGAGAAAAGATAAGCAGGTTTCTGAAAGGAGCCTGCTTATTTCTTTTCTCTGTATCTTCCCCAGAAACCACAAGAAAGTTTTAAGACCGGCATAATTTGTGGATAGCCGGAATATTTCAGATCACTATAGTGGAAAACCGTCTATGAGAAAATCTCAAAACGGCATGAATAAATAAAGATAAATAATAAGGAGAAAAATCGACGATGGAAAAGAAAGAGCAGCTTTACGAAGGCAAGGCAAAGAAGGTTTATGCAACAGAAGATCCCAATCTTGTCATTGTATCTTATAAGGATGATGCAACAGCTTTCGATGGCGCTAAGAAGGGAACAATCGCAGGTAAAGGTGTTATCAATAATCAGATGACAAACCGTCTGATGGCTCATATGGAAAAGGCCGGTATTCCGACACATTTTGTAGAAGAACTGAGTGAAACCGATACCCTGGTGAAGAAAGTTTCCATCGTTCCACTGGAAGTTATTATCCGTAATATTTCCGCCGGTCATTTTGCATCCCGTTATGGTGTGGAAGAGGGCATCGTTTTCGATGAACCGACCATCGAATTTTCTTATAAAGATGATGATCTTCATGATCCTCTTCTTAATGC
>CAVDGK010000169.1:0-4518 GCA_963607995.1 Oscillospiraceae bacterium
GTTTGGTGAAAAGAGAGATCGCATGCTGGGCGTCCAAAAGCATTAATGTAAAGAGAGATTCATCATTTCCTATGAGTTCATCTTAATATTGGATAAAAAAACCGTCGTGTCTTTATGACATCGACGGTCTTTTTTTATCTCACCAGTGGTGTAATCTACTCTGCTTTCTTATATTGAATATATGCTCCGCACTAATTTTATATAATCCGATTTGAAATATGAACTGTTCTGTTCATGGCGCGATTTTCAAAAACTATTTCATCCTCCAATCAGGGAACTGGCATAAACCAGAGCAAATCCGATAATGGCACCGATCACATTTAAAACCCAACCCTTCGTTTTAAGAACATGTGGCAGAAGCTCCATCACAACAAGGTAGACGATCATGCCCACAGCCACAGCCATCAGGGCACCGCTGATATATTCTGAAATATGGCCGCTGACAGCCTGCATGATGAAACCACCGATCAAGGTTGAGAATGTTACCAACCCAAATACCACCATTTTTTCACTTCTCTTTTTAGGTCTCATGGCTGAATAGATCATCATACCCATCGGCAGATTATGTAAGGCAATGCCGATAGCTAGGATAATGCCGTTATGCAGGTTCGTAAAAAGAACGCTGTATACCGTCATACCTTCCACGATATTATGAACAATAATGCCGAGAGCGGCAATAATACCGATATGAAGAGCATTTCCGGCATCATGATTATCTTCATTATCCTCGTGTTCCGGCACAAAACGGTCCAGTATCACCAAAAGCACAAATCCGATGACAGCCATAACGATTTCAAGAAGCCAGCCACTCTTCTCTGCCGATTCTGCAACTTCCGGAACAAGGTCCAAAACAAGAAGCGACAAAAGGGCCGCCAGTGCCATGGCCATACTGACATGCTCAATCTCTTCTTTCTTTCCATTTCCAAAAAGCTTAACAATAAGGACTCCCACAAAAATAGAGAATCCCGCTAAAAACGTAATAAATAATTCCATATTTTTCTTTTTTCCGTGTATTTCCGTCTAACCTTTGCCATATTAACGACAAAGACATTTTAAGAAAAGCCCATACAAAAACCATATCAGTTTTCATATAGACTTTTCTGCAAGCTCATTTATGATTCTTTATCGGGGCAATTCGATCTTTTTATTTTTTCCTTTACCAGGACGGTAAAGAACGATCTTTTTGCCGATAACCTGAACGATTTCTGAATGGGTTCTTTCAGAAACCATCTCAGCGATTTCCCGTGGATCATCTGCGCAGTTCTTCAAAACAGCCACTTTGATCAGTTCACGGGCTGCCAGGGCTTCTTCCACATTCATGGTATTTTCTGCTGTCAAAGAAGCTTTTCCCAGCTGAACCACTGGATTTTCATTCATGGCAAGGCTCTTTAAATAAGCCCTCTGTTTGCTTGTAAGCATAATTCTTTTCCTTTGTTTGCAACTCTCCAGCACTCCATAAAACGCCCTTCTGTATGTCTTTACCCTGGCAGATAAGCATTTTTATAGAGTATGTAAAATCATCAGCTCTATTTGATATTTTCAATAAGTTTCTTATGAATCGGCATATTTTCGAAGGTTCTGAAGTAATCCTCCGGTGTTTCAGCACGACGGATCACATCCCACGTACCATCCTCGTGAAGCAGAACCTCAGCAGAACGCAGCTTGCCGTTGTAGTTGTAACCCATGGCAAAACCGTGAGCTCCTGTGTCATGAATAAAGAGAATATCTCCCATGTCAATTTCCGGAAGCATACGATCGATGGCGAACTTATCATTATTTTCACAAAGAGAACCTGTCACATCATACTTATGGGTGCAGGGTTCATTTTCTTTGCCCATAACTGTAATGTGATGATAAGAACCATACATAGCCGGTCTCATAAGGTTAACAGCGCAGGCATCAACTCCGATGTAATCCTTCATGATATGCTTTTCATGAATAGCTGTTGTTACCAGACCACCATAAGGGCCTGTCATGAAACGACCCATTTCTGTATAGATGGCAATATCATCCATACCGGCCGGCACCAGGATTTCTTCATAAGCCTTGCGAACACCTTCGCCGATGGCCAGGATGTCATTTCCTTTTTCATCCGGCTTGTAAGGAATACCAACACCACCGGAAAGATTAATAAAGGTAATATGGCAGCCGGTTTCCTTCTGCACTTCAACAGCCAGTTCAAAAAGAGTTCTGGCCAGCATAGGATAATAATCATTTGTCAGGCAATTGCTGACCAGGAAAGAATGAATACCAAAGTTTTCAACCCCTTTGGACTTCATGATCTTAAAGGCTTCCTTCAGCTGATCGGCTGTCATACCGTATTTTGCATTTCCCGGATTATCCATGATGCCGTTGCTGACTTCATAGAAACCACCCGGATTGAAACGGCAGCACATAGTCTTTGGGAATTTACCAACAGCTTTTTCAAAGCATTCTACCATAGTAAAGTCATCCAGGTTTACGATAGCCCCCATATCATTAGCGTAAACATATTCCTTAGGCGGTGTATCGTTTGATGAGAACATGGTCTTCGGTCCATCATTTCCAATAGACTTTGCCATAATAAGCTCTGTCATGGAGGAACAATCACTACCGCAGTCATAATCCTGAAGGATCTGGAGAATAGACGGATTCGGCAATGCCTTTACGGCAAAATATTCGCGATATCCCTTATTCCAGGAAAAAGCCTTCTTAACGGCAGCTGCATTTTCACGAATGCCCTTTTCATCGTAGATATGAAACGGTGTGGGAACTTCGCGGATGATTTCTTCCAGTTTTTCTTTTGTAACAAAAGGTGTCTTCATATATATCCCTCTCTATAAGAATATTTCCGATCATAGTCCGTAAGAACTGATCAGAGTTTGATATGTACATGGGTAAACAAATGATCCTGGCAATATTCATGAGCACCGGCACATTTACTGCAATAACGGAAATCCATTTCAGGATTGGTCAATTCCGTCTTTCCACAGATATCACAGCGGTGACGGGCCACATTTTGCTGTCTGTTTCCTGTATTTCCATTAGTGGAAGCACCTGTTCCATAGGCTGTGCTTCTCTGCTGGGGACGAATGGTCGGACCTGCATTATTCATGGCCTTCTTAAACTGAGCACGCCTCTTTATCTCACCCGGCGAATAGCGTTTCATATTCTTGGTGGATAGGAAGAAAATCAGACAGTTAAGGAGTGATACCAGAATGCCTATAACATAAACCCAGCCAAGGATATTTCCACTAACAGCTATCCTTATATACTGAATAACGTCATAGGCAATGAACGCAACGTAAACGACGCCAAGCCACTTCACCTTTAGCGGAATAACAAAGTAAAGTAAAACCTGCACATCCGGGAAGGTGGCTGCAAATCCAAGGAAAATGGAAAGACAGATATAATAGGTACTAAAAGGTGTGGTACTGCCTGTTCCAAAGGTAAATTCTCCTGTGCCAGCGATCATATACAGCACCAAATAGCAGAGAAAAGCTGCAACCAGGGACAGAATCATACCGCCGAAAATGTAGATATTGTAACGGAAATCTCCCCAGGCTTTCTCCAAGGTCTGTCCTACTGACAAATAGAAGAAAAGCATGATAATAGTCCAAATACTGAAGGAACTGGGTGGAACCACGATCCAGGTAAATATTCTCCAAATCTGTCCGTGAAGAATGTAATAAGGCTCCAGTGTCATGTAGGAAGCGATATCACTGTTCATCAAGGTCAGCGCATAACCGATCACATAAAATCCGATAATAAAATAGGTCAAATGCGGAATCGCATATCTTCCATACTTGCGTTCCATTTTTGTCAAAAACTTACTCATAGCTACCTCATAAGCCATAGTGGAAAACATCACACCCTGGCTATCGTCTGTATTTTTCAGACGACGTCTCATGATCAAAAAGATCTTTTGTTATCCCTCATCAAATAAAACTTTACGATTCTCCGGCATTTACGTGCTCCCCAGCACGTTTTAAATCTGCCCTTTCGTCAAAAAATCGTTCCTATTATATGATAGTTTCATGTATGTGTCAAAAGGCTAAGAGGGATTCTTTCTGTAAATTATTACTCGCAAAATCACTTATCGTGAAATCTTTGATGTCCCGTGATTTTCCCTCTTATCATTTTGATACCAATTATTTTGGCAGACAAAAATGGAATAGATTAATCTATATTTCCAAGGAGTTGAAACTACGTTATAATAGGAAAGAATTTTAAGGAGGATTTAATTATGGCAGGATCAACTTTCGGAAATGCATTCCGCATTACAACTTTGGGTGAATCTCACGGCAAGGCAATCGGTGTCATCGTGGATGGCTGCCCCGCCGGCCTTCCCTTAAGCGAAAAGCTAATTCAGCCTTATCTTGACAGACGCAAACCCGGCGTCCAGTCTTTTACAACGGCCCGGAAAGAATCTGATACAGCAGAAATATTATCCGGTGTCTTTGAAGGTCAAACTACCGGCACACCCATTGCCATTATTTTAAAAAATGAAGACCAGCGAAGCCGGGACTATGGCAATAT
>CAVDGK010000170.1:0-4515 GCA_963607995.1 Oscillospiraceae bacterium
CTTTTGAGAAAGGCCGGGGCCACGGAAATCCATATGCGGGTCAGCGCTCCGCCTTTTGTTTCTGAATGCTATTACGGAACTGATATTGATGATAAAAATAAGCTCATCGCCAATCACCATACGGTGGAAGAAATCGCGGAGATTATCGGCGTAGATTCCCTGGGTTATCTGAGTCTTTCAGATGTGGTGAAGCTGGCAGATAATACGGAAGGCGGTTTCTGCACAGCCTGCTTTGGCGGCGGTTACCCCACAGATATTCCAAAAGATAGCGGTAAGGACCGCTTTGAGTTCAAGATCAACAAAGGAGAAGAAAAAAATGCGTAGTTTTTCCGAAAGCTATAAGGCTGCCGGCGTGGATATCGAAGCCGGATATGCCGGCGTCAAAATGATGAATAAGCATGTTCAGCGCACTATGACACCGGAGGTGATCTCGGGCCTGGGCGGTTTCGGTGGTCTTTTTGCCCCGGATCTTTCAGGAATTGCTGATCCGGTCCTGGTATCAGGCACTGATGGTGTGGGTACCAAGCAGAGAATTGCCCAGATCATGGATAAGCACAATACGGTAGGCATCGACTGCGTGGCCATGTGCGTTAATGATATTATCTGCTGCGGTGCACGGCCCCTCTTTTTCCTTGATTATATTGCTATCGGAAAAAATATACCGGAGAAGGTTGTTTCTTTAGTAGAAGGTGTCTCTGAGGGCTGTGTTCAGGCCGGCTGTGCTCTGATCGGTGGTGAAACAGCTGAGCATCCTGGTACGATGGCAGCTGATGATTATGATCTGGCTGGTTTTGCCGTAGGTGTGGTAGATCGCAGCAAGATCATTGATAAAGATCAGATGAAAGAAGGGGATGTGGTCATTGCCCTTCCTTCCACCGGTGTTCATTCTAATGGCTTTTCACTGGTCCGTAAGGTTTTCGATGTGGAAAATGCTGATCTTAATGAGTATATCGAGGAGCTTGGCACGACTCTTGGTGAAGCACTCCTTCGTCCCACGAAAATTTATGTAAAGCCGGTTTTGGCAGCCATTGAAGCAGCTGATGTTCACGGCATCAGTCATATTACCGGCGGTGGTTTCTATGAAAATATTCCACGCTGCATTCCGGATGGTCTTTGTGCCAAAATTGAAAAGGCTGCTCTTCAGATTCCGCCTATTTTTGATCTTATTGCAAAGAAGGGAAATATTCCTGAAAGAGATATGTTCAATACCTTTAATATGGGTACCGGCATGGTACTTGTGGTTTCAAAGGATACAGCTGAAAAGGCACTGGAAGCTTTGAAGGGTGCCGGTCAGGAGGCTTATATCATCGGCAGTATTACAGCCGGTGAAGATAAGGTGGTCTTATGTTGAGGCCCGCCCGCATTGCCGTCTTTGTTTCCGGCGGGGGTACAAATCTTCAGGCTCTTTTAGATGCGGAAGCCAAGGGTGCCATTCCTCATGGCAAAATCTCACTTGTGGTAGCTTCGAATTCCAAGGCTTATGCTTTGGAGAGAGCGAAGAAGGCTGGGGTTAAGTCCTGTGTCTGCACCACGAAAGATGGTCAGGAGGCCTTTGAAGAAAATCTTGAAAAGATTTTAAAAGAAAATGAGATTGACCTTATTATTCTGGCTGGATTTTTGACAATCCTTACGGAGAATTTTACGGCTAAATGGCCGAAGCGCATTCTTAATATTCATCCGTCCCTGATTCCTTCGTTCTGTGGTAAGGGCATGTATGGCCTTAAAGTTCACGAGGCAGCCCTGGCAAAAGGCGTTAAGGTAACGGGAGCGACGGTGCATTACGTTAATGAAATTCCGGATGGTGGCGAGATTATTTTGCAGAAAGCAGTGAATGTGCTTCCCGGAGATACGCCTGAGGTCCTTCAGAGACGGGTTATGGAAGAGGCAGAATGGAAGCTTCTTCCGGCAGCAGCAGAAATTGCGGCGAAGAACCTGGCAGAAGGCATGGAAAAATACTGACTTCGCTATAGACAAGATGCCTTAATTTTCCAGAAATTGACAGAGTGACTGGTGACCTTTAGAGGTATGCAGCCCCAAAATATTTCCATAAACCGATACAGGAGAAGAGAGATGACAGATTTTCTTGAATTTTTGAAAAAGACAACTTATCCGGGCCGGGGCATCCTGGTGGGAAAAGACTGTGTTTATTATTTCATCATGGGACGCAGCGAAAACAGCCGCAATCGCATTTTCACAAAGACAGAGGACGGTATCCGTACCGAAGCCCACGATCCGGCGAAACTGGTGGATCCAAGCCTTATTATCTATCATCCGGTCCGCACTATGGGTGAGGACCTGGTTGTTACCAACGGAGACCAGACCGATACCATTTGTGAGCATGGAGATTTCCGCAAGGGTCTTATGACCCGGGAATATGAGCCGGATGAGCCTAATTACACACCGCGTATTTCCGCTATCCTTCATAAGGACGGTTCCTTTGAAATTTCTATTTTAAAGAGAAAAGATGGCAGATGCCTTCGGGAGTTTTTTGCTTATGAAGGCTGCGAAGAAGGCAAGGGATACTTCATCAGCACCTATCAGGGTGATGGCAATCCTCTTCCCACATTTGCCGGCGAGCCTATGGAAGTGACTTTGCCTACGCCGGATGAGGTATGGGAAGCACTTAATTCGGAAAATAAAGTATCCCTCTACACCAATGTCAAAGGAAACGTAAGAGTTTTCAATAAAAATCTCGGAGACTGAGCATATAAGGAGGTAAACCATGAAAATCATGGTGATCGGTGGCGGCGGCCGTGAGCACGCCATCATAAAAAAACTCAAGGAAAATAAAACCATTGAAAAAATCTATTGTCTGCCGGGAAATGGCGGTATTGCAGCCGATGCGGAATGCGTGCCTGAAATCGGTGCCAAGGATATTGCATCCCAGGTGGAATTTGCCACATCTCATGGCATTGATTACGCCGTTGTGGCACCGGATGATCCGCTGGCACTGGGAGCTGTAGATGCTTTGACAGCTGCCGGTATTCCCTGCTTCGGACCGGACAAAAAGGCTGCTATTATTGAAGCCAGCAAAGCATTTTCAAAGGATCTTATGAAGAAATACAACATCCCGACGGCTAAATATGAGGTCTTTACGGATGTGGAAAAAGCCTGTGCTTATATTGATCAGGAAGGAGCACCCATCGTGGTTAAGGCTGATGGACTGGCTTTGGGAAAAGGTGTCGTGGTGGCTACGACTACGGAAGAAGCCAAAGGAGCTGTTCATGCCATGATCGAGGATAAGGCTTTTGGTGAATCCGGAGCCCGCATCGTTATCGAGGAATGCATGGAAGGTCCGGAGGTTTCCGTCCTTTGTTTTACCGATGGAGAAAGCCTTGTTCCTATGGTTTCATCCATGGATCATAAGAGAATATATGATAATAATGAAGGCCCCAATACCGGCGGCATGGGAACCATTGCCCCGAATCCCTATTACACAAAAGAAATTGCAGCCATTAGCATGGAAAAAATATTCCTGCCAACCATTCGTGCTATGAAGGCTGAAGGTCGTCCTTTTAAAGGCTGCCTTTATTTTGGCCTTATGCTGACAAAGGATGGTCCTAAGGTGGTGGAATACAACTGTCGCTTTGGAGATCCGGAAACACAGGTTGTACTGCCTCTTCTTAAAAGTGATCTGCTGACCGTTATGCAGGCCACTACCAATGGTACATTGAAGGATACAAAGGTGGAATTTTCAGATGGCTCTGCCTGCTGCGTGGTACTGGCCTCCAAAGGTTACCCCGTTAAATATGAAAGCGGTTATGTACTGACAGCTGGAGAAGAAGCCTATAAGCATTGCATTTTTGCCGGAGCTAAGAAAGAAGAGGATGAGCTTCTGACAGCCGGCGGCCGTGTAGTCGGTGTGGTAGCAACAGCTGATACTTTGGAAAAAGCGATCAAGGAAGCTTATCGTCTGACCCAGGATGTTCATTTTGGAAATAAATACTATCGTCATGATATCGGAAGTGCAGCTCTTAAAGCACAGGAGGAAATGAGATAATGGTCTATCGCATTTATGTGGAAAAAAGACAGGGACTTTCACCGGAAAGTGCCTCAGTTATGGCGGATTGCAGCGGGTTTTTAGGTCTTAGCGGCATTACGGATATAAGGGTATTAAACCGTTATGATGTGGAAGGCATCGATGAAAAGCTTTTTGATTATGCCTGCAAAACCGTCCTTTCTGAACCTCAGATCGATGTGATCACAAAGGATGTTGATACGGAAGGTGCCGCAGCTGTCTTTGCTGTTGAACCATTACCGGGACAGTTCGACCAGAGAGCCGATAGTGCTGCCCAGTGTATTCAGCTGCTGAGCCAGGGCAATCGTCCCATGGTGAGAACAGCAAAAATCTATGCTCTTTACGGTCAGATAACTGATGAAGAGCTTAAAAGAGTAAAAAATTATGTTATTAACCCGGTGGAATGCCGTGAAGCTTCCTTTGATATGCCGGAGACTTTAAATATTGAACATGCCCAGCCAAAACCGGTGGCCACAGTGGAAGGCTTCATTGATATG
>CAVDGK010000171.1:0-4512 GCA_963607995.1 Oscillospiraceae bacterium
AAGATATCGTCTTATCGGGTTTTTTGATACATTTCATTTTTTGTGATGTTGGGTTTGAAACCAAATACCTCATACAAACCTGCATCGGTGTTTTGAATCTTTTAACCCTGTCATCATTTTATTTATTACGTCCACAGCACTGTTTATACTTTTTACCAGAACCGCAGGGGCAGGGATCATTACGACCGATCTTCTTCGGTTTTACGATAGTTCCTGACTTACGGGATTCCAGAAACAGAGCATGTTTCTCTTCCTTAGTATAAATCTTATCCCACTGAGGAAGTTCATAAAGCCAGTCTGCACGGGCATCCACCATATTCTTATAAAGAAGAGCTTTATCAAAGCCAAGATTGACAACAGTATCTTCAGCCATAGTTTCAATCGGATTCTTCTCAACAAGGCTGTCATTGATTCCGTCAAGGAAACCAACCATTTTTTCAAGAGTTGTATTATATTTTTCAGCCAGTTCCTTAACTGTTCCGGTAACGACTTCATCCGGATTTTCAAGCAGCTGTGCATAAATCTGCTTTTCTGTCAGGAAATAATCCTGCCACAGTCTTGTCAATGTACCCTTATCAGCCTTCTGATCGTATGCTTTAGCTCTCCACTGGCCAAGCAGAGAATGCTTGTCTATCTTCTCTTCGCCATATGCAGAAGCAATTGTTTCTGCTGTTTCAGTACCAGCCTGACCCAGTGTCATTTCGTCTGCCATTCGTCTATTCTCCTTAAATCATATAGTATTCAATCCGTATCACGAACCATTAATCAATCCGTAATACTTTTTCATAGATAGAATCCAGTATAACACAAGGCTTTTCAATATTCCAGTACAGGCTTCAAAAATACGACTTCTCACAAGGATAAAACCCCTTTTTAATCTGAGAACCAGCAAAATGATAACTTAATAGTGATTTAAAATAGCCAACAACTCCCTTTCTTTACGGAACAGGCTACTCTGTGGTATTATTTTTGAGGTTTTTTACCGGCTGGTGTTCACAATTATTGCCCAGCCGGCAGTCCTTGTAATCTTAGGTAAAGGAAAGGATTTTTATATGAAGCAAAAATGGACACCCCGCCGCATTCTGGCCTTAATTGGAATTGCGTTGATTCTCGCAATGTACATTGTTGCCTTTATTTTCGCTTTTATGAAAAGCGAATCTGCTCAAATGGTCTTCCGCGCCGCCATCGCCTGTACAATCCTTGTGCCGGTCATACTTTATGTCTTCCTTATGGTGGCCAAGGTTGTTAAACCTCAGAAATCTCCCCTCATTGACTCTATTATTTTCGATGTCGGCTGTGTCCTTATTGATTTTCCATGGAAAGAGCACTTAAAGGAACAGGGATTCTCGGATGAAATCATCGGTCTTCTCTGGAACAATGAAAAGTTTTCGTCTCTCTGGCGTGAATTTGATCTGGGAATCCAATCAGATGAAGAAATCCGTCATCAGTTTTTGGAGGCTTTTCCGGAGCACAGAGATGAAATTGCCCGTTTTCTCGACTGTATCGATGATTGTCTGCACCTGTATGCCTATTCCCTTGACTGGCTTGCCGGATTAAAATACTACGGCTACAAACTCTATGTAGTATCAAACTGGTCGGAGCATATGTATAAACATATCGAAGAAACCGGTGATATTGCCTTTACTTCTTATATGGACGGCTGCATCTGGTCCTTCCAGCAGCATCTGACCAAGCCAGATTCGAAGATTTTTGAACTGGTTCGGGATAAATATAATATTGACCCAAAACGTGCCGTTTTCATTGATGATATGGAGAAAAATACCGCTGCAGCCGCCAGTGTTGGATTCAATACCATTACTTTTAAAAATTATGAAGATGCAAAACGTAAACTGAAATCTGTTGGCGTTAAGTGGTGATTTTATTTTTTTCCTTTATTTAAGAATATTCACAATCCACTTTGCAACTTGCTCATATAAAAATGACACTACGTGCTTTTGAGTTTTTTATACCATCATTATCAAAGAACAGTTGGACTTCGATCCGGCTGTTCTTTTTTATCGTGTAAGCATTTTCATTTCTATACAATATAACGACTCTCGGAGATGGCGCCTTCTTAAAAATTCGTCTTTGATAACGCCCACTCTATATTCTTAATATTTTCAATAGGTATTTTTCTCCCATTTTGCATAATGAACAGGTGGGCGAACTCGTCTATCTTTTTGATAACGCCTGTCTCTTCCACATAAGTTCCTCCTTCTTTGTTATCATCCGGCTCAAAGAAGGTCAGTGTCACACTTGGCTTATCATTTATCTTCTCTTTGAGAAAATTTAATTTTTCATCCAATATCCGTAAGGCTTCCTCGTCAAGTTCAATCTTCTGGTCAGTAAGACGGCCTTCTTCTTTAACAGCATCTTCATACCCCGTCAAAGCTGCAAAAGGTGAAAACTGAGCTGCACGATCCGCCATGGACATCTGAGGATGCTTTTTCGATACATGATGGGGGAGATTTATAATTGCATCGTAATTGTTTTTCATAATTATTTTTCTTTCAGAAGCAAATCCACACTGTAATTTCTCTAGTTTCTTCATCTGATCATTTGCTTCATCATTCCTTGACACTACCCACCGATAAAGCAGAGAATTTTACGACATCTTTTGATAAGACTTTTCTAAATTCATTTCATTCTTATTATAGCCTCTCTATGCCTTGTGGCCGCCAATCTGGGCATTGCGGTCTTTAGCTGTAGCTCCTTCTTCCAGGTTCATGCCTTTTAAAATGGCATTCTTTCCAAACTTTTTCTTTATAGCAAGGGCTGCTTTCTGCATTCTTTTCTCCCTTTCGAGGGTATTTTCTTCTTCCTTCTTTTTCTTTTCAAGAGCAGCATAATCCGTGAAAAGATCAAGCTGAACAGGGCCTTCCTCTTTTTTAGGTGCGTCCTTCTCCAATACCACATGATTGGCCACGATATACATACGGCGAACAAGAAGAGCCGGATCCACGATTCGGTCAAAGAGTTCATCTACTGCAGTCATAATTTTTCTGGTGGAAGAAGTATAACCGTCAAGGTTAATAGAACCATGTGCCTGCTTTGGCACCAGGCGGCCATAACGATCCTTTTCGATCTGACCATGATAATTTTTCTTCCGTACAGGGTCTGTCAGATTATCGATATCGTAGCCCACCGTCAGTACCATCTGATCCGTCACAAAGCCTTTATCCACAAGGTCCAATACAAGAAGATCTGTCATTTCCCTTATAACAAGCTTCGCCTTATCCGCTTCATAGGGGCAGTGCAAAACCTGTCCGGAACTTATGCTGTTCGTACTCGGTCTGTAAGCCTTTATATCAGCGATTGTGCATGGTTCCCATCCCCAGGCATGATCTATGAGAAGCTCTGCATTTTTTCCAAAAAGTTTATAGAGCAGATCTTCATTTCTTTCGGAACAAAGGGCCACATCCCCCATGGTAAACATACCGTAAGATTCAAGCTTTCTGGCATAGCCCCGCCCTACCCGCCAAAAGTCAGTGATTGGCCGGTGACTCCAGAGTTTTTCACGGAATGTTTTTTCATTTAATTCCGCAATGCGGACACCATTTTCATCTGCCGGAATGTGTTTGGCTTCCACATCCATGGCCACTTTGCACAGAAAAAGATTGTTTCCGATGCCTGCCGTAGCTGTAATTCCCGTGGTTTCAAGCACATCCAGTATAATCTTCATAGCCAGTTCCCTGGCTGACATTTTATATGTCTTAAGATAATGAGTCACATCCATAAAAACTTCATCAACAGAATAGACATCCATATCTTCAGGTGCCACATATTTCATATAGATGGAGTATATCCATGTACTATATTTCATGTAAAGGCCCATACGGGGACGAGCCGCTATAAAATCAAGTTCAAGAGAAGGATTTTCATCCAGTTCTGTGGCCAAATAAGAAGAACCTGCGAAATTCCGCCCCGGAGCCCTGTATTTACGTGCTCCATTAACTTCCTTCACTTTCTGTCTTACTTCAAAAAGACGGGCCCGCCCCGGAATACCATATTTTTTCAGGGAAGGGGTTACCGCAAGACAGATGGTCTTATCTGTCCGTCCTTCATCTGCCACCACAAGATTTGTGTTAAGCGGATCCAGCCCCCGTTCGCGACATTCCACAGAGGCATAGAAAGATTTCAGATCAATTGCAATATAGATATGTTCTTCCATCACAGCCTCCTCCTGTATGTTACATTTAATCTATTTTCCTGATTATAACTGATTCATCGTTATTTGCATAGAACAAATGTTCGTTTTTATAAATTTACCAAATATCCTTGCAAACACGGGCATTTTGCTCCCTGACCATGAAATGAAGAGTTTCGCTTGCAAAAAAAACTTTCGCAATCAATACAGTCGCTTGCGACATATTTCTTCACATGAGTGCGTTTTACACTACATACCGATGTTTGCTAAACATCGTCCGCAGGACGGTGCTTACACCATGGAATTTTTTCCTTATAGAAACGATATTCCTATACAATAAAACAAAATCCCCCGGCAAATGCCAG
>CAVDGK010000172.1:0-4512 GCA_963607995.1 Oscillospiraceae bacterium
CTCCACGGCAGCTCTCCAGTGCATGCTTAACAACACCCGGACCGGAAACACCAACGTTTATGACGGCATCACCTTCGGTAACACCATGGAAAGCCCCGGCCATGAAGGGATTGTCATCCGGTGCATTACAGAATACGACCAGTTTGGCACATCCCATATCAGAAGCATCAGCTGTTTCTTTGATAACCTCTCCCATAAGACGAACAGCATCCATATTGATACCGCACTTTGTCGAACCTACATTAACAGAACTGCAAAGGAGCTCTGTCTCCGCCAAAGCCTTAGGAATGGAACGGATCAGAAGTTCATCAGCCTTAGTCATAGCCTTTGATACAAGAGCCGAATAACCACCGAGGAAATTGATGCCTACTTCGTGAGCGGACTTATCTAAAACCTTAGCGATTTCAACAAAATCATCCGGTGTTTTGCAGGCAGCACCACCCACCAGAGCAATGGGGGTTACGGAAATTCTCTTATTAACAATGGGAATACCATAGGTTTCCTCAATCTCATGGCCTACAGCTACCAGGTCTTTTGCAACTGTGGTAATTTTCGTATGAATATTTTCAAGCAGTTCATCTAAATCAGATGAGATGCAGTCCATCAGTGAAATACCCAAGGTAATGGTACGGACATCCAGATTTTCCTGCTCGATCATTTTATTGGTTTCATTAACTTCGTAAATATTGATCATTTTGAACCCCGCTTTCAGATACGATGCATTTTGTTGAAGATATCCTCGTGCTGAACACGGATCACACAGCCGATTTCGTCACCGATCTGCTCCAGCTCATGACGCAGTTCGCTGAGACTTTTCTCTGATGCCTGGGTATCGGCTACCATCATCATGTTGAAGAAACCATCAACAATGGTCTGGGAAATATCCAGGATATTGACCTGATTATTTGACAGATAGGTACATACCTTTGCAATGATGCCTACGGCATCCTTTCCGACTACTGTAATAATTGTTTTTTTCATTTTCTTATCCTCTCTAAAACTCCACCGGTTCGCTGATGCTGTCCCGATGGGCTATTGCTATCTTAAAATCATCGGATTTGTAGGGATTATCTCCCATGGTTACTTCGGAGCACACGGTTTCATAAGCCAATGCTTCGTAATTATTTTCATGGCTTAAATGGCCAAGGAAAATCTCTCTTATATTATCATGAAGGATCTGACACAGAAGCTGACCTGCTGTTTCATTAGACAGATGGCCATTTTCTCCCAAAATGCGCCTTTTTAAATAATAGGGATAGGATCCCACTTCCAACATGTGAACATCATGGTTGGATTCCAAAAGGAGCACATCGAGGTTCTTCAAATTATCTATAATATAGTCATCATAATGACCCATATCAGTTGCCACAGCCGCAGCTTTTCCTTCATTTTCAATGCGGTAACCCACCGGCTCTGCCGCATCATGAAAAATATGAAAGGGTTTCACCGTCAGATCACCAATATTGAAAGGCAGGTCAGGTGAAATGGTATGGATCAAACCCTGGGGAATTTTTCCCAAAGTCGTCATCTGCTCCAGTGCTGCCTTGGTGCCGGCCGTCGTATAAATGGGAATTTCATAACGTCGTGCCAAAACCCCAAGTCCTTTTATGTGATCAGAATGCTCATGGGTAACCAGAATGGCATCCATGTCACGGGTTTCCAGTTCCAGTTCATGAAGCCCGTTTTCAATCCTCTTGCCAGATATGCCGGCATCTACAAGAATCGATGTTTTGTCGCTTCCTACATATATACAATTGCCGCTGCTTCCACTGGCAATACTGCAAAGTCTCATTTACTAAACCTCTTTGTTATGACCCTCATCAAAATCCCTGTAAAACGAAGATACACTTTACGAATATTCATTTTCCCGACAAAAAATGCATCTCTGTCAGTATTTCTTTATCATGAGCGAAGATCTTTATTTCATAATCTTTTTAATCTGGCCAGCCGTTTCTTCAAAGCTTCCGCTATTATCAATGACCACAGTGGCATGAGCACGGAATTCCTTATCTGAAAGCTGACTTTTTAATATCGATGTTATCTTCTCATCACTGTAATGACGTGCCGCTTTCAAGCGGGAGCGGCGAACATTTTCGTCCGCATAAATATACCACAGCTCATCACAGATTTCATCATAGCCTTCTTCTATTAAGAGAGCTGCTTCCACGACCAAAAGTGGGCATCCCATCTTTCTTTTTTCCTCTATGATCTTCTTCAGTTCCAAACGGACTGCCGGATGAACAAGGGCATTAATCTTCTTTATAAGTTCTTTGTCTGTATACATTTTAGCGGCAATAGCCAGCCGGTCAAGACTGCCGTCCTCTTTTACAATATCTTTTCCGCATAAAGCGATCATGCCCTCATAACAGGCACCGCCTTTTTCCTGAAGAGTACGGGCCACATCATCAAGACCTACTGTTTCAGCCTGGTAATTTTTTTCAAGAAAAGAAAGTATTTCACTTTTTCCGGCTCCCACGCCGCCAGTTACACCGATTAATTTCATTTTATTCTCCAAAGACCAGATGCAGGTAATAGAATGCACACTTTACGAGCATTATTCTATTATTATGAATCTTTCTTCAAGATTATCGCCTTGGTCTGTCATTGCAAGTTTGACATCTCTTTCGATTTTATTTAGCTTCGTACCAGTCTTTGCCTGTATGGCAGTCTGTTTCAAGTTTAACCGAAAGATCCGCTGCCGCTGCCATTTCTTCCTGAAGGATATGAGAAACTTTCTCTGCTTCATTTTCAGGAGCTTCGATCAAAAGTTCATCGTGAATCTGTAGAATGAGCCTGGAAGATAGTTTTTCTTCCTTCATTCTCTTTGCCACACGAATCATGGCAATCTTCATAATATCAGCTGCTGTACCCTGAATGGGACTGTTCATGGCTACTCTCTCACCAAAACTCCGACGCATGAAATTACTTTCCTTAAGCTCCGGAATAGGACGTCTTCTATTAAACAGGGAAACAGCATAACCCTTTTCTTTAGCCGATTCAACCATTCCCTGAAGATAGGCATGAATGGAAGGATAAGCCGCAAAATAATTTTTTATATATTGTTCAGCTTCCTTCTTGGTAATGGAAAGGTCCTGACTCAGACCAAAGGAGCTGATGCCATAAATAATACCAAAATTGACAGCCTTGGCATTACGTCTCTGCTGATCCGTCACCTCTTCAAAAGGTGTATGGAATACCTGGGAAGCGGTAATGCGATGAATATCCCGAGCCTCCCGGTAAGCTGTGATCAATTCTTCATCCCCCGACATATGAGCCAGAATTCTCAGTTCGATCTGAGAATAATCTGCATCCACAAAGACACAGCCTTCCTTCGGAATAAAACACTTCCGAATCTTCCGTCCCATTTCCATTCTCATAGGAATGTTCTGAAGGTTGGGATCCGTGCTGGATAAACGTCCTGTCGCTGTAATAGTCTGGTTGAAGGTTGTCCGGATGCGGCCATCAGCATCAATAAAAGCTGCCAGGCCATCAGCATAGGTTGATTTCAATTTAGTGAGCTGGCGGTATTCCAGTATATCCGAAACGATCGGCTGGTCAGCAGCCAGCTTTTCCAATACATCAGCAGCCGTTGAATACCCAGTCTTCGTTTTTTTTCCGCCAGGCAGCTGCATTTTTTCAAAAAGAATCTCCCCCAGTTGTTTAGGACTATTTATATTAAATTCCTGACCTGCCTGCTGATAAATAGAAACAGTCAATTCATCAATACGCTGTGTCAGACCGCTGCCGTAGGCTTTAAGTTCTTCCGGATTGACCAGGATGCCTTCCATTTCCATACCGGCCAGAACCCCTGTAAGAGGCATCTCCACTTCATCAAAAAGCTTAATCATATCCATTTCTTCAAGCTTTTCCCGAAGTGGCTTTTCTGATTCTAATGCAACGGAAGCCGAATAGGCCAGAACCTCCTGAATCTTTTCCGGTGTCTTGGTGCCACTCCACCCCTTTTTACCAATCAGTTCTTCCTTAGAACTCATGGATTTATGCAGATACTCCATGGCAATAGCATCATAGTCATAATCGGCTTTAAGAGGATTAATGAGATAGGCAGCCACCACCGCATCAAATGTATTTTTGCTGTCATCACTTCCAATATATTCAAGAATCTCTTTTATATTGCAGGCATAAAAGGACACACCACTTTCTCTCATGGAAATCAGTGTATTCTTTATTTCATTTTCTGTTAATGAGGGCTGGGGCAGAATCACGAAAATATTGTTCTCCACCGCTATAGCCATGCCAAAGAAATTTTTTTCATAAGCAAGAGCAACTCCAGCCTTCTTTGCCATAATGGCCTTTTCCTTTAATGCCGAAAGTTCTTCTTTAGTGGAAATCAGCTTCCAGAAAAGCTCTTCCTTTTCTGCCGGCTTTTCAAAGCGGTCATAGAAGCTTTTGAAATTAAGCTCCTTAAAAAGATTATAAACTTCCGGTGTATAAAGATTCCCTATAAGGCACTCATCCCAGGTTACATCAATGGGAGCTTCGGTATTGATGGTG
>CAVDGK010000173.1:0-4500 GCA_963607995.1 Oscillospiraceae bacterium
GTCCTGGCTTGAATTTGATAAAAGATGCTTATCGGAGGCAAAGGCTAAAAATCTGGTTCCATTATTTGAAAGATTGAAATTCCTGTCCATTACAGCTTCTAATCTGGATGAATTTTTCATGATTCGTGTGGCTTCTTTAAAGGATCAGGTTCATGCCGGTTATACCAAAAAAGATATTGCCGGGATGACTGCAGAAGATCAGCTTAAGGCTTTGGCAACCCGGACCCATGAATTTGTCAGGGAACAGTATTCGACTTATAACCGTTCCCTTCTCCCGGCTTTGAAGAAAGCAGGCCTTGAAGTGATCGTTCGGCATGAGGATTTGAATAAAGAGCAGAGTAATTATCTGGATAGGTATTTCAACGAATTTATTTATCCGGTTCTGACTCCTATGGCTATGGATTCATCCAGACCCTTCCCATTGATTCGCAATAAGACATTGAATATTGGTGCTCTTATTGCTGCTAAAGACGGCAGTGGTCTTGGCCTTCTTAAAGGAAAAGGTAAGAAAAATAAAAAGAAGGAAGATGAGGATCAGGAACTTGAATTTGCAACGGTTCAGGTGCCTTCTGTATTGCCTCGTATCGTTAGTCTGCCGGACGCCCCGGACGGTCATAAAGTCGTTATTCTTTTGGAAGAGGTTATTGAAAAATACATCGGTCTTTTATTCCAGCATTATGATGTTATCTGTGCATATCCCTATCGTATTATGAGAAATGCCGATTTCACTATTGATGAAGATGAGGCAGAGGATCTTCTGAAGGAAATCCAGAAGCAGCTGAAAAAACGTCAGTGGGGTGAGGTTATCCGCCTTGAAGTGGCAGACGATATTGATAAAAGACTTCTCAAAATTCTTAAAAAAGAATTTAAGGTTGGAGAGGAAGAAATCTTTAAGATCAATGGTCCTATGGATCTGACCTTCCTCATGAAAATGTATGGTATGAAGGGCTTTGATAAATATAAGACACCATCATACAAGCCGGCACCTTTGGCAGCTTTAGAGGAAGAAAAAGATATTTTTGCAGCCATTCGTAATAAGGACCTTTTGATGCATCATCCTTATACCAGTTTTGATCCGGTGGTTAACTTTGTAAAGGCAGCAGCCAAGGATCCGGATGTTTTGGCTATTAAGCAGACTCTTTATCGTGTCAGTGGTGATTCTCCTATCGTGGCAGCTTTAGCCCAGGCAGCTGATAATGGTAAACAAGTATCCGTTCTGGTGGAACTGAAGGCCCGTTTTGATGAAGAGCATAATATCGGTTGGGCCAAGATGTTGGAGAAGGCAGGATGTCATGTTATCTATGGTCTGGTAGGACTTAAGACCCACTGCAAGATTACAATGGTCATTCGTGCTGAGGAGGACGGTATTCGCCGTTATGTTCACTTAGGCACCGGTAATTATAATGATTCAACAGCCAAACTTTATACAGACTTCGGTATGTTTACCTGCGATGAAGCGATTGGTGAGGATGCAACGGCTGTCTTTAATATGCTTTCTGGTTATTCGGAGCCGGAGAAATGGAATCATCTTCTGGTAGCACCGCTATGGATGAAGAATTCTTTTATCGATCTTATTGAAAGAGAAATTGCTAATGCCAGGGAAGGCCGGGAGGCTTTTATTAAGGCCAAAATGAATTCTCTGTGTGATCCGGATATTATTGCTGAACTGTACAAGGCCTCCAGTGCCGGTGTTCAGATTGACCTTCTTATTCGCGGTATCTGCTGTCTGAAAGTGGGTATACCGGGAGTTTCTGAAAATATCAGGGTACGTTCCATTGTTGGTGATTTTCTTGAGCATTCCCGTATTTTCTGGTTCTGTGCCGAAGAAAATAATGAAGTTTATATGGGATCCGCTGACTGGATGCCGAGAAACCTTGATAAGAGAGTCGAAGTTGTATTCCCGGTTATTGATGAGGATCTTAAGAAAGAAGTCATGCATGTCCTGACAACAGAATTTGAGGATAATGTGAAAGCACATATTCTTCAGCCGGACGGATCTTACGAAAAGATTGATAAGAGAGGCAAGGTTCAGGTTAATTCCCAGATGCAGTTCTGTAAGGAGGCTTGGGAAAAGGTTCCTAAGGCAGTGACGACCAAGGAAAGCCGTGTTTTTGTCCCAGCTGAACCGGTTGAGGATGAAAAATAAAGAAATAATGAACAACTGCAGACCCAAAAAACCGTCAGCATAGCATTAGGATGCGGATCAGGTTTTGCCATAAAATGAAGTTCAGAAAGGAAATAAAACATGGATCTTGAATTTGGAAAAAGAGGCGTTTCAAAGGAAGTGCCAAGCATTGAAACTAAAATGTTAGCCTGGCCGGAATGCCTTTATCGCGAAAAGGATGAAAATATTCGTTTTCAGCTTGTGGAAGAGGCTGAAAAACAGAAACTTCAGCCGGAAGAAACAAAGATTCGCCGTTACCTTCTGGATCATCGTTATGAAAAACCGGGAAAAGATGGCAAAAGAGCTGATAACTATATGCGAATCTGGCTTGAAATCTCTTTTGCTTATGAGAGTGTTAGACGTGGGAGACCTTCAAGAAGCGGCATAAAGGGCATTGAAAAGGCTTTGAAAAAATGTGGTCTGCTGGATTTTGATTTTGGAGAGATAGGTGAGAAGATTCTCTATCAGGAAATCTACCACATGGGCGTTCTTTATATTAACCTTTGTCTGGAGGATAAACAGTACAATTCCGTGCTTCTGGGTCTGGGCCATATGAGTGAAGATAAGGTTATGAGAAAAATCGCCCGTGATATGGTGAAAGTTGGCTATTACGTACCGGAAGTAGTAAAATTTGCTCATTATGAAATCTGGCAGAAGGCTGTGATTGATGCCTATGAAGATTTCTGCCCGGATAATCATGCCTATGTAGAGCAGCTGAAATCAGGTGAGGCAGAGTTTTAACACTGCTGTGGTTCAAGAAGAGAGAGAATTAAAGGCATCATAAGAGCGTTTTTTATGCCTGCGATTTAGTGTGCAAGTTATAAAGCATAAGAACGCTTACGAAATATTATTAAAAAAAGAGACAATACGCAGAGATGATCTGACATCTTTGTGTATTGTCTCTTTTCTTATAGTTGTAACCCAAATTTACATATGAATATGTGTGCCTGTAAGACCCTGAATACCGGCTTTTGCACTGTGAAGATGAGTAATAAGAGCTTCACGGCCGTCCTTGGATTCAGCAAACTCAATAGCGGCATTAACCTTGGGAAGCATGGAACCGGCTGCAAACATGCCCTGATCGGCATAGGATCTTGCCTTAGCACATGTCAGATCGGAAAGCCATACTTCATCCGGCTTGCGGAAATTAATGGCTACTTTTTCAACGGCTGTCAGGATAAGAAGCATATCTGCATCCAAATCTCGGGCCAGAAGAGCACTGGCATAATCTTTGTCGATAACGGCCGAAGCACCTTTTAAGTGATTGCCATTTAAGTAGACGGGAATACCACCGCCGCCACAGCAGATTACAACCTTACCGGCGTCTACAAGGGATGCAATGGCATCCAGTTCGACGATTTCCTGGGGTTTTGGGGAAGCTACGACACGGCGATAACCGCGTCCTGCGTCTTCTTTCATAATATGCCCGTATTTGGCAGCCTGAATATCTGCCTGCTCCTTAGTCAGAAAATGACCAATGGGTTTTGTAGGATTCTCGAAGGCCGGATCATTAGGATCCACCCTTACCTGGGTAACAAGCGTACAGACCGGTGTCCGGATAAGACCACGAAGACGCAGCTCTTCGCGGAGTGCGTTCTGCAGATCGTAGCCGATATAAGCCTGACTCATGGCAACGCATACGGAAAGCGGGGTATTGGTCTGGGTTGGATCTTCATGGGTTAAAGCGCCCATAGCCTGATTGATCATGCCAACCTGAGGTCCATTTCCATGAACAATGACAACCTGATGGCCTTCTTCAATAAGGTCTACCAGGGCATGAGATGTTTCTTTAACAGCTGCCATCTGTTCCGGCAGGGTATTGCCGAGGGCGTTTCCGCCCAGGGCAACAACAATTCTTTTCCTTATCATATTAACTTACCTCGAAGGGTATGACGTTAATTAGTGTGGATGCGGGGTGTTCCTTCTTTTTCCAGATCTTCAAGAAGTTTCACCGGATCAGCAAACTTCTCAAGGAGGATCATAGCAGCGATGACATAGGGTTTGTAGCTTGCTTCTTTGTAAAGCGGATCACGATAACGATCGAATACGGAAGCATCAACTTCGCCTTCTTTGCAGCTGACACCGGAAATATCAGCCGGCAGGCAGTGAAGATAGAGGGCTTTGCCATCTTTTGTTGTCTTCATCAGCTCTTCTGAGCATGTCCAGTCTTTATGTTCAGCATTCTGAGCCAGCAGTCTCTTTTCCAGTTCATCAATGCCAGCCTGATCGCCCTGAGCATAGAGTTCTGTTCTTTCTTCCATAGCTGCAAAGGGAGCCCAGCTCTTGGGATAAACGATATCAGCATCTTTGAAAGCTTCGGCCATGCTGTTGGTCTT
>CAVDGK010000174.1:0-4465 GCA_963607995.1 Oscillospiraceae bacterium
TACCGGTACAGGCTGTCAGCTTTCAGGCATGATGACTGCATTCATTGCTGCAAATCCAGAAGATATCTGCGGAGCGGCTGCTGCTTCCGTTTGCAATATGGGTCTGGCTGGTGAAATCGGCATGAGCTATATGCAAAAGGGGGATGGCAATGCAACTTACAGGAATCGCATCATTGATGCCATTTACAACATGACACCGAAAATGCTGGAGGAAGGAGCCCATTATGAAATTCGATAGAAAAGATATGCTTCTCTATGCCGTTACGGATTCAAGATGGCTTAAGGATGGAGAGCGGCTTTACGATCAGGTAGAGGAGGCACTTAAGGGGGGAGCTACTTTTGTGCAGCTGCGGGAGAAGAAGCTGGATGCAGAGCATTTCTTTGAAGAAGCAGTTGAAATCAAGGAATTGTGCCGAAAGTATCATGTGCCTTTTGTTATCAATGACAATGTGGATATTGCTTTGAAAATGGATGCAGATGGTGTCCATGTTGGTCAGGAAGATATGGAGGCGGGATCGGTTCGTGAGAAATTGGGACCGGATAAGATTATCGGGGTTTCTGCCCATACAGTTGAGGAAGCTCTGCTTGCAGAAAAAAATGGGGCGGATTACCTGGGGGTAGGAGCTGTTTTTCCTACAGGGTCTAAGGATGATGCAAGTGTCCTGGATGCGGATACCGTTCGGGATATTGTCAAGGCAGTTAAAATTCCTGTCATCGCCATCGGCGGTATCAGCATGGAAAATGTCGGAAAGCTTAAAGGTTATGGCCTTGACGGTGTCGCCGTTATCAGTGCCATATTTGCCCAGGAGCATATCGAGGAAGCGACAGCTAAACTCAAAGAAGCTGTTTGTAGTGTTGTTAATATTGGATAGGGTTTTGATACGTACGAGCAGACACTTAGCACTCCTGCACGTCAGACACGCTTTCACGACCCTCGTCGAGCAACGGACACTAAATTCGTTCGTCGCTAAAGCTCGAACTCATTAAGTGCCGGCCTCCTCGAGGGTCTGTTTTAGCAGGGGTGCATAGGCCGTGCTCTGTGCATCAAAACAGGCGAGGCGTACGGTGAAAAAACTATAAGTATTTCATGTAATGCATTTTGAAGAAAGTTACATCCCACGGCTGATTGGGGGCACCACCTTCAGCCGTTAAAATAAGTTGATGCTCATGAAAGGAGGAAATGAAATGAGAACAGCATTAACAATCGCCGGAAGTGATTCCAGCGGAGGCGCCGGAATTCAAGCAGATATTAAGACCATGATCAGCAATGGCGTTTATGCCATGAGTGCGATCACGGCCCTGACTGCACAGAATACAACCGGCGTTGTAGATATTATGGAGGCAACTCCTCAATTTTTAGAAGAAGAGCTGGATTGTATTTTCACGGACATCTATCCGGATGCAGTCAAAACCGGCATGGTCTCATCAAGCCAGCTCATTCATGTCATAGCCAAGAAACTTTCATTCTATCACGCAAAAAATATTGTAGTAGATCCGGTTATGGTAGCCACCAGCGGCGCAAGGCTTATCGATGAGGATGCCGTCAGTACCTTAAAAAGTGAATTATTACCTTTAGCAACCCTCATTACACCAAACATTCCGGAAGCAGAAGTACTTTTTGGCAGGGAAATCAAAACGGCAGAAGATATGGAAAAAGCGGCCGAGGCTATTTGCAAAGAATACGGTTGCAGCGTTCTTTTAAAAGGCGGTCATCAGATCAATGATGCCAATGACCTTCTTTATTCAAAGGAAAAAGGTCATACATGGTTTAATGGAAAACGCATCGACAATCCAAATACCCACGGCACAGGCTGTACCTTATCCAGCGCCATTGCATCAAATCTGGCCAAGGGGTATGACCTGGAGACATCGGTTGAAAGAGCCAAGAAATATATTTCCGGAGCTCTTGCAGCTATGCTGGATTTGGGTAAAGGCAGCGGTCCCATGGATCATGGCTTTGCCATTGAAAATGAGTTTAGTGTTTGATGCTTAGGGAACTGCAAGGGGAAATTCACAACTTTGATGAAAATATCTGTCCTTGGGGCAGATAAGGAAAGAGGAGAAAATGAAGAACCCGGCAGAATCAAAAAATGTTAATTTACAGAAACTGACTTTAGCAGCTCTCTTTACGGCTATAGCCGTTGTGGGAAGTATGTTTTCTTTCCCGATATTTGGCTCTAAGTGTGCCCCTATCCAGCATCTTATCAACATTATGTGTGCTGTCTTTCTGGGACCGGCCTGGGGTGTGGCTTCCGCATTTGCAGCCAGCCTGATCCGGAACCTGACAGGTCTTGGAACACTTTTAGCTTTTCCGGGAAGTATGTGCGGAGCCCTGCTTTCAGGACTTCTCTATAAGTACTTTAAGAAGTTACCCTTTGCCTATATTGGAGAAGTGGTAGGTACCGGCATTATCGGCGGTATGCTTTCTTATCCTATTTCGGCTTTCATCCTGGGAAATGATAAGGCAGCCCTTTTTACCTTCGTTATTCCCTTCCTCATCAGTACCTGCGGTGGTACTATTATCGCTATTGTTCTGGTGACAGCGATTAAAAAGATGGGAGTCTTTAAAAGGCTGCAGGCTTAGGCATTTAGAAAATTGTAAAGAAAACCTAAGCCCTTTGCGTGATAGGCGATTTAAAAATTAAATCTAAAATTACTGATTATTATACCTGTTCTGTCTGCGGTAAGTATTTCTGTGATGCCGATGCTCAGAATGAAATCGAAGAAAACAGCTGGGTTAATCCGACTCTTGGTGCAGCCGTTGAAGAAAAAGTAACGGAAGTTACAGGAATCAAGCGACTCATTAAGTATGACTAATAAAAGACCATTATCAGATCGATATGTTGCTATTTTTGTGGATGCCCCTTATAATGTTTCCTGACGAGGATTCGTTGGATCGCATCGTTTGCTGCATTTACAGTAATCTGAATAGGAACTACGCAGATCGTGTGCAAAGGGACTTTACCCAAGCATCTGTAGAAATCCTGCAGATGTTTGAGCAGCCGGATCCATTGTCGGATAAGCCGGTATCTGAAAATGAAGCAGCATAATTAACAGTGCACTCTAAGGAAATCTTAAAGATGTTTACACAAACTTATTGACACAATCCGATATGTTTGTTTGATAAATGATTGTGGAAGTACAGAATAGTTATATAAATTATGTGCAAAAAGCAGACATGGGAGTCTGGAAACATGCTCCTGGTGTCTGCTTTTTTGTATTTTATTTAACTTACACATAATTGTTCAGCTTTTTATAGCGGACTGCTGAATGGTTATATCAGTACAATAATTCCGCACAATTTAAGAGGAGGAATATCATGAGGCTGAATCCAAAAGAACAGGAGAAGTTAATGCTTCATATGGCAGGAAATCTTGCAAAAGAGAGAAAAGAAAGAGGTCTGAAGCTGAATTACGTAGAAGCACTTGCGTATATCAGTTCTGAACTTCTGGAATTTGCAAGAGACGGAAAAACAGTAGTAGAGCTGATGCAGCTTGGAACGAAAATTCTTACAAAGGATGACGTAATGGACGGTGTAGCTGATATGATCGGTGAAGTCCAGGTAGAAGCGACATTCCCGGATGGAACCAAACTTGTGACAGTACACAATCCAATTCAGTAAGGAGGAAAATGAGTATGAAAATCGGTGAAATTATGGCCGCAGATCGTGAGATCACACTCAATGAAGGAAAAAAAACAGTGACAATAACAGTGGCAAATAAAGGTGACAGACCGGTTCAGGTCGGTTCTCATTTTCACTTCTTTGAGGTAAATAAATGTCTTTCTTTTGACAGAGAGAAAGCCTATGGATATCACCTGGATATCCCGTCTGGAACCTCTGTGAGATTTGAGCCGGGTGAGGGAAAAGAGGTTCAGCTTACAGAAATGGGAGGTAGAAAGAGAGTATTCGGACTCAATGATCTTACCCGTGCGCAGGCAACTGATGATACAAAAGCAACATCTATGGAAACTGCGAAATTAAAAGGATTTCTGTAAGGAGGGATAACAATGAGTACAAAAATTTCAGGAAGCAAATATGCGGCAATGTATGGCCCGACTACAGGAGATAAGGTACGTCTGGCAGATACAAGTCTTGTGATAGAGGTAGAGAAAGATTATACAACTTATGGCGATGAAGTGAAGTTTGGTGGCGGTAAGACAATTCGTGATGGTATGGGACAGTCTGTAAAAACCTGCAGCAAAGATGGTGACCTGGATTTGGTAATTACCAACGCCCTGATCGTAGACTCCACAGGAATCATTAAAGCAGATATCGGTATCAAAGATGGTAAGATTGCAGGAATCGGTAAAGCAGGAAACCCGGATATCATGGATGGTGTAACACCTGGAATGACAGTTGGTGCATCTACGAAGGCACTTGCAGGTGAGGGAATGATCGTTACAGCAGGAGGAATTGATACCCATATTCATTTCATCAGTCCACAGCAGATTGACTGTGCATTGT
>CAVDGK010000175.1:0-4452 GCA_963607995.1 Oscillospiraceae bacterium
CATAATTTTTCATCCTCCAACTATACAATACAGTTTTTGCCCCGTTTTTTCAATTTATTTTATCTATTTTTGCCCCGTTTTTTAACTCCATTTATTATGTTTTTGCCCCGTTTTTATTTCCCCAATCAAAAAACCTCTTTAAACATTTCATTTTTCAGAGTTTCATTTTATATTTTTTCGAATCCCCCACTGCATCTTAAAATAGGATCTATTTTCACGCCGCACCTGTTGCAACCAAATTTATTTTGACCGCCCAATAAGATTGTTAATTTTTTTTCAATCTTTTTGGGCTTATTTGATTTAAATCAAGTAACTATGGCCTATTTTTTATATAATGACACTGGAATTTGAGTAAAGGCTCCCTAACCGGAACAAAATCGAGACCTCATGCCAATTTTTCAAGCTATTGGTCAATAATTCTTAACTTTACCATGAAAGATTCCAGAGCTATTTTTTGACATTAACAAGGAGAAAATCATGATCACAGGTGCCATTCATTCCATCGAGTCCTTTGGTTCAGTTGACGGACCCGGCGTCCGCTTTCTGATCTTCCTTAAAGGCTGTCCGATGCGCTGCAAATATTGTCACAATGCCGACACCTGGGACCCGAAGACACCGAATCAGAAGACAGCCGATGAGCTGCTGGACCAGGCCGAACGCTTCCGTACTTACTGGGGCGATCTGGGCGGTATCACCGTCAGCGGCGGTGAAGCTCTGATGCAGATGGATTTTCTTCTTGATCTTTTTAAGAAGGCTAAGGCCCGAGGCATCAATACCTGCCTCGACACCTCTGCTCAGCCTTTTACGCGAGAAGAGCCTTTCTTTTCAAAATTCGAAGAGCTGATGAACTATACAGATCTTCTTCTCATGGATCTCAAACACATCGATCCGGAGAAGCACAAATGGCTGACAGGATGGAGCAATGAAAATATTCTGGATGCCTTCCATTATCTGGACGAGATTCGCAAACCCATCTGGGTCCGTCACGTCCTGGTACCGGGCATCACGGATGATGATCATTATCTTGAGAAAACAGGTGAATTTCTGGCAACCTTAGGTAATGTCCAGAAAGTAGAAATCCTTCCTTACCATGCTTTGGGCGCATTTAAATGGAAAGAACTTGGTATTCCTTATGCTCTTGAAGGTGTGGAAGCACCCACACCGGAACGGGTAAAAAATGCGGAAGACATTATCGCCCGCTGTATGGAAAGCGGAAAAAACGGAAAGAATCTGGCTCCCACAGCCTGATTTCAAAATTTTCATTTCCGACACATCCAAAAAGGTTCGGAAATTCAAAGAGTTAACTAAAGTACCGGAAATGACCAATGACTATTTCCAGGCACATAAAAATTATAAATGTTCACTTTTAAGGAGGCATTTGCATTATGGCAGAAGCATGGAGATCATTTAAAGGATCTAAATGGACAGATGAAGTCAATGTACGTCAGTTCATCCAGGACAACTACACACCGTATGACGGCAACGAAGATTTCCTGGAAGGACCCAGCGATGCAACAAACAAGCTTTGGGACAAAGTTCAGGAACTGCAGAAGCAGGAACGTGAAAACGGCGGTGTCCTTGAATGCGAAACAGAAGTTGTTACAGGCCTGACAGCTTATGGTCCGGGCTATATCGATGAATCGATGAAAGACCTTGAAAAGGTTGTAGGTCTTCAGACCGATAAGCCGTTAAAGAGAGCCTTCATGCCTTATGGCGGTATCCGTATGGCTATGGAAGCTGCTAAGAACTATGGCTATGATGTTAACCCGAAGTTCGAAAAGATCTTCACTGAATATCACAAAACACACAACCAGGCTGTTTTTGATGTTTACACACCGGAAATGAAGCAGGCTCGTCACAGCCACATCATCACAGGTCTTCCGGATACTTACGGTCGTGGCCGTATCGTGGGCGATTATCGTCGTGTTGCTCTTTATGGTATCGATTTCCTGATCAAGGAAAAGCAGAAAGATTTTGAAAACTGCGGCTGCGGCATCATGACAGATGACGTTATCCGTCAGAGAGAAGAAATCACCGAACAGATCCGTGCTCTTCAGGGCATTAAGAAAATGGCTGAGATCTACGGCTATGATATTTCCAAGCCGGCAACAAACGCTCATGAAGCTGTTCAGTGGCTGTACTTCGGCTACCTGGCTGCTATCAAGACACAGAATGGTGCTGCTATGTCTGTTGGCCGTATCTCTACATTCCTTGACATCTACATCGAAAGAGATATTAAAGAAGGCATCCTGACAGAGAAGGAAGCTCAGGAACTGATGGATCACCTTATCCTGAAATTCCGTATGGTTAAGTTTGCACGTATTCCGTCTTACAACCAGCTGTTCTCAGGTGACCCGGTATGGGCTACTCTTGAAGTCGGCGGTCTGGGCATGGATGGCCGTTCCATGGTTACAAAGAACGATTATCGTATTCTTCATACACTTGAAAATATGGGACCGGCTCCGGAACCGAACCTGACAATCCTTTATTCTTCAAGACTGCCTATGGCATTTAAGAAATACTGCGCAAAGATTTCTGTCAACACATCTTCTATTCAGTATGAAAATGATGATGTTATGCGTCCGGTCTGGGGCGATGACTACAGCATCTGCTGCTGCGTATCTGCTACACAGACGGGTAAAGAAATGCAGTTCTTCGGTGCTCGTGCTAACCTGGCTAAGTGCCTTCTTTACGCTATCAACGGTGGTAAAGATGAGAAGTTCATGACCAAGGATGGCTCCGCACATCTCCAGGTTGGTCCGGAATACACACCTATCACATCTGAATATCTTGACTATGATGAAGTCATGAAGAAATATGACAAGATGATGGATTGGCTTGCCGGCCTCTATGTCAATACACTGAATGCTATTCAGTATATGCATGATAAATATTATTATGAAGCAGCTGAAATGGCTCTCATCGATACTAATGTTCGTCGTACATTCGCAACAGGTATCGCCGGCTTCTCACATGTCGTCGATTCACTTTCAGCTATCAAATATGCTAAGGTTAAGACCATCCGTGATGAAAGCGGCCTTGTCGTTGACTACGAAGTAGAAGGCGACTTCCCGCGTTACGGCAACGATGACGATCGTGCTGATAAGATTGGTGTTGACATTCTTAAGACCTTCATGGCTAAACTTAAGAAATATCATACATACAGAAATTCTGAAGCTACAACTTCTATCCTGACCATCACCTCAAACGTTGTTTACGGCAAAGCTACAGGTGCTACACCGGATGGACGTAAGGCCTTCACACCGTTTGCTCCGGGTGCTAACCCGTCATATGGTGCAGAGCAGACCGGTCTTCTGGCTTCTCTTAACTCAGTTGCCAAGATTCCGTACGAATATGCTCTGGATGGTATTTCAAATACACAGACAATCAATCCCACAGCTTTAGGTCATGACGAAGATACACAGGTTGATAATCTGGTTCGCGTCCTTGATGGTTACTTCGATCAGGGTCCGCATCACCTTAACGTTAATATCTTCAGCACTGATAAACTCATCGATGCTATGGAACATCCGGAAAAACCGGAATATGCTAACTTCACCATCCGCGTATCAGGTTATGCCGTCAAATTCATTAACCTGACACGTGAACAGCAGCTGGATGTCATTGGAAGAACATGCCACACAAAGTTCTAATTCGGCTGTTATAAAATCCTCAAACCTTCTGCAAAACATAACATCGGAAGCTGCCATGCAGCTTCCGATGTTGTGCTATAATGAGGAATACAATTTTCTGAATATTACTTACAAGGAGAAGAACATGAGTGCATTTTTAGGACCTATTCACTTCTGGCTTTACAATAAGATTGGCAAACAGGAAGCTTTGACCAAGATCATGGCTGATTATGCCGCTAAAGAAGGTAGCATAGCCGATGCTTCTACTTACACCAAAGACCTTCCGGCCCTCGAGGATGTCATCGACGAAGGCAATATCCATGGCTGGCTTCAGGGCCAGATCACGGACGCTGAAAGCCGCTATGCCAACCTTGTTACAACCATTCTGAAAGTCCAGCCGGAGAAACTTGAGGATTTAAAAGCTCTTGCTTTTGAATTTGGCAAAGAAAATACCTTGAAGAATTCTCCGGACACTACCGTTGTTTACCGGGAATTTGAAAATTTCTTCGTCAATGGCATGCCCTGCGATCATGTCAATAATGTCACGGAAACAGAACATAATATCTTTGCCTGGGAACAGACCGCTGACCTTCATAGGGACTGCTGGATTGAAAAGGGCGGTGATCCGGCCAACTATTATATTTTAAGAAAATCGGTTATGGATGGTATGCTGGACGGTTCGGAATTCAGCATCGAAATGCCGGATACGGATCATTATATCCTTCACGGAAAATCTTAAAGATCGACTTTAAATCGTATAGGATTTCCGCAAGAACCTTTCACTGGCAGTTTCTTGCGAAAGCTGGCAACACAAAAGCGG
>CAVDGK010000176.1:0-4429 GCA_963607995.1 Oscillospiraceae bacterium
GGGCAAACCTTATATGGTGCGAAGAAGCCGGGGGTATGCACCCCTGCCGGTGATTTTGACAAAAGATTATAAAGGAACCGTGCTGGCTATGGGCGGCGAGCTGAAAAACAGTTTCTGCATCAGTGTTAACAATTTAAACTATCTTTCACCCTATGTGGGAGATCTGCAGGATCTTAGAACCGTTCAGGCTCTTAAAGAAACCATTGGAAGATTTGAGAATCTGTTAGAGGCAGAGCCGGAAGTGGTGGTATGCGATCTGCATCCATCCTATAATTCCGTGGCACTGGCAAAGGAAATGAAGCTGCCGCTTATCCAGGTTCAGCACCATTATGCTCACATTTTGTCCTGTATGGCTGAAAATGACTGCTATCATCCGGTAATCGGTGCTTCCTTTGATGGTACCGGTTATGGCGAAGACGGGACTATCTGGGGCGGCGAAATTCTTATCTGCGATGAAAATGGCTTTGAAAGAGCAGGAAGTATAAAGCCATTTATACAGATTGGCGGTGATGCCTCGGCCAGGGAAGGGTGGCGAATTGCCGTGAGCATGCTCAGCTCACTGATAGAAGATCAGGATGAAGCCTTGAAAATCATTCGTGAACTTGATTTGTGTGATGAACAGACAGCTAAAGTGCTGTTGGCAATAAAAAAAAGAAAAGTCAATGCTGTTTTTTCCACCAGTGCAGGCCGGCTTTTCGATGGTGTCAGTGCACTTCTTGGTATCAGGAAAGCTTCAACTTTTGAAGGAGAAGCCTCCACAGCCCTTCAGTACCGGGCTGAGAAATGGATGGCTGAAAATAAAAATGCCGGTGAGGTTTGTGCAGAGGAGCCGGATAGGGATGAAGCTGGATTTGTTATTTTAAAAACAGATGATCTGGTGAAATGGATTATTCAGGAACAAATTAAAGGCGGAAATCCGGATTATCTTGCATATGTATTTCATTGCCGCCTGGCATCCCAGATTGCGGGAGCTGTGATTGAAACAAAGAAAAAAACAGGCATACATACAGCGGCACTCAGCGGTGGGGTATTTCAAAATAAATTGCTTCTTAAGATGACGGTAAAGCATTTAGAAGAAAATGATATGGAAGTGCTGATCCATCACCTGATTCCGCCTAATGACGGCGGAATTGCCCTGGGACAGGCAGTTTACGGAATGCAGCAGTTGCAAAAGAGAAAGAAGCGGGAGGAATAAAATATGTGCGTTGGATTATCAGCTAAGGTTGTTAAGGTAACAGATGGAACGGCTCTCGTGGATGCCTCCGGAGCCAGAAGAGAGGTTTCGGCCCTACTTCTGGATGACTTGGAGCCGGGGGATTATGTCATGGTTCATGCAGGCGTGGCTATTGCAAAGATTACGGATGAGGATAAGACGGAGTCACGTAAGGTCATGGAGGAACTGACATGATGAATGAAAGCATGGAAAAAGCCAGAAAAATCATAACGGATTATCAGGGAAAGCCCCTTCGGATTATGGAAGTGTGCGGTACCCATACCCATGAGATTTTTCGCCTGGGAATCCGAAAACTTCTGCCGACGCAGATTGATCTTATTTCCGGGCCGGGATGTCCGGTGTGCGTAACGGAAGTGGGGTTCATTGATGAAGCCATTCTTCTGGCAGAAAAATACAATGTCACCATTTGTACTTTTGGCGATTTGGTCAGGGTGCCGGGAACGGAGGAGAGTCTTGCGGATGCCAGAGCCAAGGGTGCCAAAATCCAGGTTGTTTATGCGCCTATGGATGCCGTGCAATATGCAAAGGAAAACTTGGATGAGCAGGTTGTTTTTTTGTCCGTTGGGTTTGAAACCACCACGCCATCTTCCTGCCTTGCTGTCAAAATGGCACAGGCAGAGGGAATTACTAATTTTTCCCTTTTAACGGCTAATAAAACCATGCCGAAAGCTTATGAAGCTTTGAAAGGCAGTGCGGATATTTTTCTTTATCCGGGCCATGTTAATGCCATTACCGGAACAAAACTGTGCGAAAATCTGACAAAAGAAGGCGTTAGCGGTGTTGTAGCCGGTTTTACGGCATCAGAGCTTTTGACAGCCTTTGCAGCAGCTTTGAAAAAGGCAGAAGAGGGTAAGCCATTTTTTGTTAATGCTTACCCACGTGTTGTAACAAGGGAAGGCAGTATAAAGGCTCAGGAACTGGTGGATGAACTGATGGAGTCTTGTGATGCTCAGTGGAGAGGTCTTGGAAATATTCCGGGGTCAGGCATGAAGCTTCGAGATACTTTTGTAGACTATGATGCCAGAAAAAAATATAATCTTCCAAAGATTGAAGGAAGAGGCAATCCGGCCTGCAGGTGCGGTGACGTTTTACAGGGAAAATGCAAAAGTACGGACTGCCCGCTTTTTGGAAAAGTATGCACACCACGCCACCCGGTAGGGGCCTGCATGGTATCCGGCGAAGGAGCCTGCTCAGCCTATTATCAGTATGGAATGGAATAATACTAAAGCGAAAAAGTCATAATGCCATTCATGCCGGCATAATAAGTTTAATGTTCTTTTTGATTAAAATACTTTGGAAAAGGAGAAAAAGATGGAAAAGGAAACAATAACCCTGGCTCATGGAGCCGGCGGCACTCAGACATCTGAGCTTATTGATAAAGTTTTTAAGGCACATTTTGAAAATCCGGTCCTGACGGCAGATGATGCAGCTGTTTTGGAGGCACCTAAGGGAAAAATGGCTATGACTACAGATGGATTCATCGTTTCTCCTGCCTTTTTCCCAGGGGGAAATATTGGCAAGCTGTCTATCTGCGGTACGGTTAATGACTTAGCCTGCATGGGTGCGAAGCCAAAATATCTTTCCTGTGCCTTTGTAATCGAAGAAGGTTTCCCGATGGAAAAACTGGAAGAAATCGCAGCGTCCATGGAAAAGACGGCTCAAGAAGCCGGTGTTCAGATTGTATCGGGAGATACCAAGGTGGCCGGTAAGGGACAGGTTGACGGTGTATTTATTACCACGACAGGGGTTGGAGAAATTCTTCCCGGTGTGGAAACAGGTGGTGCGAAAGCAAAGCCGGGAGATGCCATTATCGTTACAGGAGACGTGGGACGTCATGGCTGCTGTATTCTTTTGAGTCGGGAAGATTTCGGCATCGAAGCAGATGTAAAAAGTGATTGTGCTCCATTGTGGGGAACCGTGGAATCCATTTTGAATGTAACTCATGATATTCATGTTATCCGGGATGCTACCCGGGGCGGAGTAGGCACAGTTCTTTATGAAATCGCCGGACAGAGTCAGGTGGGAATACGTCTTGATGCCGGCAATATTCCTGTGGCTCCGGAAGTTAAGGGCGTTTGTGGCATGTTGGGACTTGAACCCCTTTATCTTGCCTGTGAAGGTCGGCTTGTGGTTTTTGCACCGAAGGAAGAGGCTGGGAAAATTCTGGAAGAGCTGAAAAAAGGTCCTTATTCATCCAATGCTGTCATTATTGGTGAAGTGGTGGATGAGATGCCGGGGCGGGTAGTCATGGAGACTGAAATCGGCACCCAGACACTTTTGCCCCAGCCTAATGGCGAATTGCTTCCCCGTATTTGCTGATTGGAGGAAATTTTATGGAAACAAGAGTAGCCGTGATTTCTATTATTATAGAAGATGGTGCCTCTACGGAGATTTTAAACAAAAGGCTTCATGAGGCAGCGCCTTATATTATCGGACGAATGGGAATTCCTTATCGGAAAAGGGGTATCAATATTATCAGTGTTGCTATTGATGCTCCCCAGACATTGATCAGTGCCCTGTCCGGACAGATCGGAAGTCTACCCGGTGTTTCGACTAAGACAGCTTATTCTTCGGTTATTTCCAGGGAGGATGAGGAATGAAGAAGCTGGCAATTTATGGCAAAGGCGGAATTGGGAAATCTACCACGGTTTCTAATGTGGCCGTTGCTTTGTCTCAAATGGGTCTCAAGGTTATGCAGATCGGATGTGATCCTAAGGCGGATTCTACCATCACTCTTCGTCACGGAAAAGAACTTAAAACGGTTCTGGAACTGGTACGGGAAGGGAAATCGAATCCATCTCTTGAAGATATGGTGCTGGAAGGTTATGGCGGTGTTTTATGCGTGGAAGCCGGTGGCCCAACACCGGGGCTTGGCTGTGCCGGACGGGGTATTATAGCTGCTCTTGAAAAGTTGGAAAGTGCCGGAGCTTATAAGGTTTACCAGCCGGATGTGGTCCTTTATGACGTTTTGGGGGATGTGGTCTGCGGTGGTTTTACCATGCCAATGAGAAGCGGCTATGCTGATGCAGTTTATATTCTTACATCCGGTGAAAATATGGCGATTCATGCAGCGGCAAATATTGCCATGGCTGTGGAACGTTTTCAGGGAAGAGGGTACGCCAGGCTTGGCGGCTTTATTTTAAACAGACGTGATGTTAAGCGTGAAAATGAAAAGGTGGAGGAGCTGTCAGAGGA
>CAVDGK010000177.1:0-4371 GCA_963607995.1 Oscillospiraceae bacterium
TGAAATCGCAAAGGCCTGCGAGAGCGGCGGCGCGGACGGCATCAGCCTGATTAAAGAAATCCGTCGCATGCACATCCTGACACCGGTACTTCTCCTTACTGCCAAGGCAGAGGTGGATGACCGGGTTACCGGTCTGGACGCCGGAGCTGATGACTATTTGACCAAGCCCTTCGCCATGAAGGAACTGCTGGCCCGCATCCGCTCCATGACCCGCAGACATACTATGTATCAATTAAATTCTCTGGAATTTCAGGATATTACCCTGAATGCAGAGAGCTCTGAGATGACTTCTTCCAACACCGTCAGTCTTTCCCTCAAGGAATTTCAACTGATGGAGACTCTGATTACCAATGCTGACAGATCTCTGGAGACCAATTGGCTTAGGGAACAGGTCTGGAAGGAGGAAGAAGATGCCTCAGAAGACACGGTTTGGCTTTATATTTCCTATTTAAAAGGAAAGCTCAGATCCGTCGGTTCCCGCTTAACGATCCAGGGCAACCGGGGCAGCAGCTTTCAGTTGGTGAATGAATGAATGCAAAATCCATACAAAAATTAAGAATTCAATTTATCTGCATCTTTGCCGGTGCCATTCTTCTGGCCATGGTTTTTCTGGGGTCCATGATCAATCTTACGATTATGTATGCCTCAAGGAAGGAAGTCAGCGAGCTTCTGGACTCCATTATCGCCAATGACGGAAGTCTGCCGGAGGGCAAAGAAGATTTCGACGATTATACCCTTATGTTCGACAATGACGAATATAATGAGGATAGTCTCATGGCTACCCGCTATTTTGCTGTCATTTACGATGATGAAGACCATATCAGTCGAACAATAACGGAACATATTTCCACGCTGAGTGATACGGACGTGATAAGCTATGCCAAGAAGGTTTCTGAAAGGAAAAATAACTTCGGCCGCATTGGCATATATTACTACAAGGTAGGAAAAACCAGCCAGGGCAAGAAAATTATTGTTCTGGTCAATGCCTTCTCCCACATCAATTCCAGCAATAATATCCTGTATTTTACGGTCTTGATCTGTATTGCCGGTCTCATGATCACCTTGGTTCTGGTGGTGCTTTTTTCCAAGCGTGCCATCAAGCCCGAAATCGAAAATAATCTGCGGCAGAGGCAGTTCATCACCAATGCCAGTCATGAATTAAAAACGCCCCTGGCCGTCATAAGAGCCAACACGGAGTTGATTGAACTGATGAATGGGGAAAACGAATGGACCCAATCCACCATGCGGCAGATTGAACGGATGGATGGCTTGATCAAAAATCTGGTAATGATTAGCCGCTCCCAGGAATACGAGGACCACTCCACTCTGGATGAAGTAGATGTATCTAAGAGTGTAAGAGAATCTACAGAAAACTTTGATGTGGTAGCCTCTCAGAATCATTTAAGCTTAGAAAAGGAAATCCCCGATGACATCACCATGATCGCTGATGATAGCAAAATCCGGCAGCTCACCTCCCTTTTGGTGGACAATGCCATAAAATATTGCGATGAAGAAGGAAGAATCCAGGTACGCCTGGCTAGGGAAGGAAAAGGAAAAGGCATCCGTCTGACCGTTTCCAACTCTTTTGCAGACGGAGCCAATGTCAATCCCAATCGTTTCTTCGACCGTTTCTACCGGGATGACTCCTCCCACAATATTGACAAGGGGGGCTACGGCATCGGCCTTTCCATCGCCCAGAGCATCTGCCAGCAATACCGAGGCAGCATACGGGCTGTGTGGAAGAACGGAAGGATTTCCTTTATCTGCCTGCTGATGCAGCCAGTAGTGCCCCGGATGAAGTTCTGGAAGGGTCAGGATAAAAAAGCTTGAAACAGTGATAATGGATTGCAAATATTGCTAAATGAAACAGGGGCCAAGAATCTTGGCCCCTGTTTCTAACTTACCATGTAACTAATTAAAGTAGATGTGTCTTTCTATATCTATCAAGAATCAGAATGACTGCCATAGAGATTAAAATAGTACCAATCAACGTGAAAGGTAATGTACCAATACCTCCCGCATTCGGCAACTCATAAAATGCTGTATTTGTGATTTGCAAGGTTCCATCACTACACTCTACAGTTTTCCCATTTTGCGTAACACTTATAGTTCCCTCTGCACTAATTTCAATATCCCAAGGATTTTCCTCAATGGTATATCCATTAGGTGCTTTTGTTTCTTTTAACTGATACTTTGTACCTTTAAGGAGACCATTTAATTCAAAATCACCATTAGCATTTGTGCTGCCAGAGGTAACCAGGCTTCCGTCTGATGCCAAGAGCTGGAATTCTGCACCTTCCAGAGAAATTTTTCCATTCTCATTTGTCTTATGGATTGATAAGTTCACAACACCATTGGAAGTATTCTTTATCACAAGCACATCGGTAGACTCCGAACTTTCTCCAGAGATAATTCTTGTCGCCACAGAACCCCGATCTGTAAATTTCAAAGTCTCACTATTTTTTCTCTCGCCTCTATCGTCAAGCTCATAAATAGACACAGATACTAATTTTACATCTTTTACGTTATTATCTTCATCTACTTCATAGAACTTTGGTAGATTAATCGTATATATATATTGCTTCTTTGAGTTTCCTTCTTCATACTTTAAATATTTGTCATGCGAATTCGCTGTTTCTACATAAGTATAGGTTTGATCACCATACATAAACGTATACTCAATATACTTTTTCGCATCAATATCTTTTTCAAAGGAAACTTTTAGTTGCAAGGATGCAGCATAAGTTGTATCTGATTCGGTCTGGATATCCGTACTATAACTTGTAGTGAATCCTGGAACTTCCGTTACTTCTTCCACCGTATAATTGATAATTTCTTTCTTTTCTTTATTTACTAATGGTAGATCCTTTTGCGTCTCTTTCCAGTTGTTTTTGCTGCTTAAGATTCCTGTCCTAACTTCTTCTCCATCAGCTAAAAGCTTATATGTGATTTCCTGTCCTTCAGAAGGATCGCCACCTATCCAGTCTTTCCTGATAATAAGATCCTTCGTACTATCCGCGTCTAATACGTGAACCGTTACGATTCCTGGATTTGTCAAAGCATTTACTGCTGTCTTTGTCGTATTATTGGAATAATTTCCCTTATCCTCCACCTCATTGGGGGTAAAAGTAACATTAAGGGTAATTTCGTAATCTCCTTCTGCAGTTCCTTCAAATGTATAGGAACGATCTGGGAAAGACACATCTCCTATGCTTCCATTGCTGACGCTTACACTTCCAGCATCCACTTTCGTACCATCCGGAAGCAACCACTCATAACTCAAAACGCCATTAATCTGGTCGTAGGCCTGCACTTTTTCTTCTGCATCCTTAACAATTTCCGAACTCAAATCCTTAAGATCAGTGTTCTCCCCCACAAGTATACTAGTCTCTTCACCATCTGTACTTGTAAACTGGATAGGAACATTAACTTCCGGTGTTTTGCTGCATTCTACTTCATAGGATTCTGTTTCCTTAGAGGAATCTGCTGGCGTATGTTCATAAGAAATGTCCGGCTTACCTACATTGGACCACACATTATTGCTTCCGATATAATCTTCTTTCGCCTGAATTCCAAAATCCAGCTTCATTGTTCTTGTATTTTGAACATCACCAAAATTATATGTTACTTTTGTGGTACCATCTGTATTTTTTACGATGGTCAGTTTTCCATCCTTCGATGTCATTTGGATACTTCCATCATCCAAAGTTTCGGTACTCAGATCATCTAGGCTTACCTCTATTTCTTTCTCCGTCTCGCCAGAAGCATTCTGTATAATCGCTTTCATAGGCTCAGAAGTATCTAGTTCAAATTCATCCTGAATTGTATCTGTAACAACTACATCTTCTGCATAAATATCTTCCACATTGATCAAAATAGGAGACTCATTCATCTCCTGTTCAGCAATTTGCAGCAAAGTATTATAAACGGCATCTTCCGTAGTTGCCACATACTTTCCAGTAAATGAGCTTCCTGTTCCATCTTTGAAAGCTGTACCCGTATTATTTCCGGAGTAGTCAATCCAAGAAATTGGATGATCAGCATCCTTATCACTTGTGGCGTTTGCTGTACCTTCATTTGTACGAATGCCATATACAGAATTTAGACCAGCGCTCTGAAATGTTTTCCATGGCAAGGTAATTCCATATCCATTCTCACCATCTGTATTTTCCGTAGCACCTCCCAATATAACAGCAACTTTACGTACATCTTCATAGGATACATCGTTTCCACTTCCGTCTGTCCATTCGGACATATTGGATTTCAAATTCTTTACTGCATTCTCCAATGCATCACTTTTATAATGCACGTGCTCACAGTTGCCAAAGATATCCCACTGCTCCAGTCCTTTTATCAGGGTATCCATATCAT
>CAVDGK010000178.1:0-4331 GCA_963607995.1 Oscillospiraceae bacterium
GATCGTTTCCGAATCCGGTATTGCAGCAGGTGTTCGTCGTATCGAAGCACTGACCGGTGATGCTGTATTTGCATATTATCGTCAGGTAGAGAAAATGCTGAATGAGGCTGCTGAAGCTTTAAGAACACAGCCCGCTGAACTGACAGAAAGAATTCATCATATGAGTGATGAAATAAAGTCCCTGAATGGTGAGATTGAAGCTTTGAAAGCAAAGCTTGCTCAAAATTCTCTTGGAGATGTGTCGGCAGATGCAGTTGAGAAGAATGGCATAAAAGTGGTGGTTCGCCGTATTGACGGATCGGATGCAGGTGCCCTTCGTACTTTAAGTGACCAGCTTAAGGATCAGCTCGGCGAGTGTGTGATCGTTCTTGCTTCTGCATCGGATGACAAGATCAGTTTCCTGGCAGCGGCATCTGATGGTGCTGTGGCAACCGGTGCACATGCTGGAAATATCATCCGTGAGATTACTAAGATTGCCGGAGGCAAGGGCGGCGGTCGTCCTAATATGGCTCAAGGCGGCGGCAGTGATATTTCTAAGATTGATGAAGCACTGGCGACTGGCAAAGAACTGGCTCTCGGTCAGATTAAATAATAAAGCACCAAAAGAAGTAAGATTGCAAAGAGTGGCGGATTAATACCTGCCACTCTTTGATGAAAACAGGAAATCTTTCTAAGTTTAAGGATTTTCTTGACAGATAAAAACTTTCTGTTATAATCGAAGTGTTCGAATAAAAATCCCTTGAGATTTAAGAGGGGAGGGTAGACATAAATGGCAACTGTAATCGTTAAAGAAAACGAAACGCTCGACAGCGCTCTTCGCAGATTTAAGAGAAGCTGTGCTAAAGCTGGTATCCAGCAGGAGATCAGAAAGCGTGAGCATTATGAAAAACCGTCAGTGAGACGTAAAAAGAAATCAGAAGCTGCTCGCAGACGTAAATTCATGTAATGAAGATTTAAACCCTGACGGATTTACCGTCAGGGTTTTCTTTTTTTCTGTATTGTGATGAATAGGAGAGCGTATTTAGATAAATATCTGAAAATGCTGCTGAAATTATACGCTCCAAAATAATATTTCCCATGGATGAATGGCAATGAAAAAAACGGAACCGGAAATCAAAAATTATGTTATTGATACAGGAAAATTAAGTGGACGGATAACGGCCATCTTTTTTTCTGATCTTCATGGAAATGAATATGGTTCCCAAAATTGCGATCTGATCAGTCTTTTTAAAAAACTGGAGCCTGATATCATTCTTTGTGGTGGAGATCTGATGATCGGCAGGGAGACGCCTTCGTGCAAGGCGGCTATTCCAATCCTGAAAGAACTGAGCCGGATTGCACCTCTTTATTTGGCACCCGGCAATCATGAATCGAAGTTTCATTTTGCAGGAGATGAAAACAAAGAAAAAAAAACAGCGTGGACCCACTTTGAAAATGAAATGAAAAAATCAGACGTTCATTTTCTCGATAATAAATCGGAACTGATTCGGGTGAGGCAGGATTATTTGTGCATCAATGGATTTGAACTGCCATTGGGTTATTATAAGAAATTTAAACGACATACACTGCCGGATGGTTTTATTGAAAATAAGCTTGGAAAATGTGATCCGGATGTGTTTTCTATATTGTTGGCCCATAATCCCGTTTTTGCAAAAGATTATGATAAATGGGGCGCTGACCTGACTCTTTGCGGTCATTATCATGGCGGTCTCATGCATTTTGGTAATCGTGTTCTTGTGAGTCCTTATGGATTTCCATTTCCTAAATATGGTTATGGCCATTATGATAAAGATGGCAGAAATTTAATCGTGACATCAGGCTTGGGAGAACATGTACTGCCTTTCCGTATCCATAATCCGTTTGAAATAGTCAGACTTATTCTGAGGTAAATATGACATTAAAGGTTGAATTACAGGCTTTTGACGGCCCTCTTGATCTGCTTTTACATCTCATTGAAAAAAATAAAATAAATATTTTTGATATTCCGATCATTGAAATTACGGAACAATATTTGGATTACGTTAAGTCGATGGAAACGGAAGATCTTAATGTCATGAGTGAATTTATGGTCATGGCTTCGGAACTTATTTCTATTAAATGCCGGATGCTGCTTCCGCCTGAGGTGGATGAGGAAGGGGAAGAAATCGATCCTCGTGAAGATCTGGTGAGACGTCTTCTTGAATATAAGGTCTATAAGTTTATGTCCTTGGAATTGCGGGAAAAACTTGACGTGGCATCCCGTCACGCTTTTAAGGCCAATACAACACCAAAGAGTGTCCTAAACCACCGGCCGGAAGTGAATCCGGAAGAATTGCTGAAAGGTACTGATCTTAAGAAACTTCATGATGTGTTCTATCTGGTTATGAAACGCCAGAGCAGCAAGCTTGATCCCGTAAGAAGCAAATTCGGCGATATCAAAAAAGAAGAAGTTCATTTGAAAGAGACGATGGAGCATATTATTGCCTATACATCTGATCATAAACGGTATTCTTTCAAGGATCTGTTAAATGAAAATCAGGGAAAAATGGCTATGATCGTTACCTTCCTAGGGGTTTTGCAGATGATCCGTGATGGTGTTTTGACAGTTGCGCAGGAGGAAACCGATGGTGATATTCTCCTTGAACAGGTGGAAGGAGCTGATTTGAGTCGCGTCAGCTTTAAGGACTTGGATGGACTGATGGAAGATACGGAAGAAAATGACGAAGGTGAGAGCGAAACATGAGCGAGAAAGAAGAAAGCATTATAAATAAAGAGTCTGATATTGAAGAAGTAAAGCCGGAGATTACAGAGAAAGAAGTAGCTGAAAATAAAAATCCTGTTTCGTTAGAAGAGAAAAATTCTGAAACGGAAGAAAAAGTCAGATCTTTCGAGGATATTGTGGCAGCCCTTGAGGCTCTCTTGTTTACAACGGGGGAGGCTGTTTCTTCAGAACGACTTATGACGGCCCTAAAAATTAACCGTAAAAAATTTGATGAGGCAATGACGGAACTGACAGATCGTTTTGAAACAGACGATCATGGAATTCGCATCATTCGCCTTGATGACTCTTGGCAGATGTGCACGAAAGAAAAATATTATGAAGATCTTATAGCATTGGAAGTGGCTCCGAAAGCGCCATCCATGACGGAGGTTATGATGGAAACCCTTTCCATCATTGCCTACAAGCAGCCGGTGACAAAGGCGGAAATCCAGAGAATTAGGGGTGTCAACAGTGACCATGCGGTTAATAAACTGATTGAATATAAACTGGTAAGGGAACTGGGCAGGCTTAATGCTCCTGGACGGCCTATTCTTTTTGGTACAACAGAAGAGTTTTTGCGCTGTTTTGGGGTTTCAAGTGCGGAGGATCTGCCGGCTATTGACTCCATGAAAGTTGAAGATTTCAAGGCGGAGGCCGAAGAAGAGGCGAAAAATCGCGTGGAAGTGGAAATGTAGGTTTAATAATCAATTTTATGAATATTATATAAAATATATTTTCATAAATGTAGAAGATTGCTTGAAAAAAAGTACAAAATTTAGTATTATGGACTTGATTTTCGCGAGTAGCGAGCCAGGTGCCCATACCCATGGAAATTTGGCAAAAGTTGCAAAAACTCGGAAAAAAATAAAGGTATTTTCCAGAGTTTCTCGTAAATTATTAAATTCTTAATGGAGGATTAAAATATGAGCGACCTTAACGGTGCAGCAGGCAGAAGAATTGTTTCTCTGCTTGATGCAAACAGCTTTGTTGAAATCGGCGGAAGCATTACGGCAAGAAGCACGGATTTCAACATGGATGAAAAGAAGGCACCCTCAGACGGCGTCATTACCGGCTACGGTACGGTAGACGGCAGCCTGGTCTATGTTTATAGCCAGGATTCCTCAGTACTGAATGGTACGGTGGGAGAGATGCATGCCAAGAAAATCGTCAGCCTTTACAAGCTGGCAATGAAGACCGGGGCTCCGGTTATCGGCATGATCGACTGCGGTGGTGTCCGTCTTCAGGAGTCAACAGATGCTTTGAATGCTATTGGAAGTCTTTACATGAGTGAAGTTATGGCTTCAGGTGTCATTCCCCAGATCACAGCTGTATTTGGAAACTGCGGTGGCGGTCTTTCAGTTGTTCCGGCACTTTCTGATTTTACCTATGTTGAAGGCAGTAAGGGCAGACTTTTTGTTAATACTCCCAATGCTGTTAAAGACAATACCAAAGATGCCTGCGATACATCAGCTGCTGATTATCAGGCAGCTAAGGGAAATGTTGATTTTGTAGGATCAGATGCTGAAATTTATGCAAACATCCGCAGCCTTGTTTCCATGCTTCCGGGCAATAATGAAGATGAAGGTGAAAT
>CAVDGK010000179.1:0-4330 GCA_963607995.1 Oscillospiraceae bacterium
TAATAAGAGTGAACAAAATAAACATAAGCCCCATCCGGAATATCCTTAAAGAGTCTTCCATTATTTTCCAGAGAAATGGAATTCCATCCGATCTGGGGAATCTTAAGACCTTTGTCCGTATCGAATTTAAGGACGCGGCCTTTTAAAAGTCCAAGTCCCTTTACGCCTGGAGTTTCTTCACTTTCTTCAAAAAGAAGCTGTTCTCCCAGGCAGATACCAAGAAAAGGCGTCCCCGAAAGAGCCGCCTTTTTTACGACGTCAACAAGACTATACTTTTCCAGCTTTTCCATGGCATCTCCGAAACTTCCCACACCAGGAAGAATCACGTGCTCTGCATTTAGGATAACCTCCGGATCCCGTGTAATCGCAGTTTCATGTCCAAGACTCTGTACAGCTTTTTCAACGCTTTTTATATTTCCTGCATCATAATCTATTATCGCAACCATGCCGTCATTCTAACACGGGGTTTTGTCCCCTTCAAGTGTAAACCAGAAAGCAACTCCATTTGAATAATTCGTCACGCCGCATTTCTGTCCATGTCCATCCATAATCGCCTTAACGATACTGAGGCCAATACCGGATCCGCCATATTCCCTTGTTCTTGCCTTATCCACTTTATAAAATTTGATCCAAAGCTTATCCAGATCCTCCTCCGGAATGGGATCTCCCGTATTAAAGACTGATGTGGTGATAATACCATTTTCTTTTTTGATACGGATTTCAATCTTTTTTTCATAATCGACATGATTCAGGGCATTACTGAGGAAATTAGTAACTACTTCTTCGATCTTAAATTCATCGCCCCAGGCCCATATCGGTTCATTTTGTTCAAAAAGGATGGCGGCATTCTTTTGTTCCACAACCAGATTCATCTTGGCCATGGTGCCTTTAATAAGTTCACACAGATCAAACCGTTCCATAACAACAGGATCCTGACCAAATTCCAGCTGATTAAGGGTCAGAAGTTTCCGGACCATAATATTCATTTTCTGAGCTTCATCTACAATAACATCACAATAAAAATCCCGGCTCTCCGGATCCTCAGCGATACCATCTTTAAGACCCTCGGCATAACCCTGGATCAAAGCAATAGGCGTCTTTAATTCATGAGAGACATTATTTAAAAATTCCTTGCGCATTTCGTCGATTTCAGTTTTCTTTTCATTATCCTTTTTAAGCTCCACATTAGCAGCCTTCAGTTCGGAAATGCACTCTTCCAGTTCCCTGGACATCGTATTAAAATTCTCACCCAAAATATCGATTTCGTTATTAACATGTCCTTCGTAAGAAACGCTGAAATCCTGATCCGCCATGCGTTTTGAAAGAGCTGTCAGCTGAATAATAGGTTCTGACATCCGCTTACCCATATACCAGGTAATCGCAACCCCTACACCAAGAACAACAATACTGATAAAGCCCACAAAAATGCAGGTAATATTAACAGCTTCCTTCATATTTTCCATCGGAGTACGGATAAGAAACCATTCCCCATCGTCAAGCTGTCCCCACATTTCCAGATAAGAAAGGTCATTATGACTATCCTCGCTGATCTGCAAAACGTAATTATCCGCCTGTTTTAAGGTTGTAACCGTATCCTTAATAAATCCGGTATAATAGCCAAAAAGACGGGCCGCTAGATCCGCATAATCAACGGAATTGGTATTACTGGTATTAAAATCCGCATTCGTCACCAGTATCTGAATATTGCTTTCGGCCGTTATTCTATTAATCTCTGAAGAAAAATCATCGGATGTATCCGCAAGAGTATTAATATTTTCATAAACCTCTGTCAGCGTATTAATTCTCTTTTTCTGATAATACCTTCCCATCAGAAAATAACAGGACAGCTCCATTAGAATAAAATAGACAACAAGAAGCCCCAGCATGATGGCTATCAGCTGGGTGCGAATCTTGTGTAATGGTTTTTTATTTTGATTTTCAGGCTTCAAATTTATACCCCATTCCCCAAATTGTTTTGATCAGATCACCTTTTTCTCCAAGCTTGCTTCTCAGCTTCTTAACATGGGTATCAATGGTGCGAGCATCGCCAAAATAATCATAATTCCATACGGCATTCAGGATTTTTTCACGGGAAAGAGCAATTCCCTTATTTTCCATAAAGTAAGAAAGCAGTTCAAATTCTTTAAAAGAAAGCTCTACATCTTTTCCATCAATGCTGACCTGATGGGCATTTTTGTCCAGTCGGATACCGCCTTCTTCAATAACCTGATCTGCCCCGACTACACCGGAGCGCCGAAGTACCGCTTCAACCCGGGCCACCAGAATTTTCGGAGAAAATGGCTTGGAAATATATTCATCAACACCCAGATCAAAACCAAGAAGCTCGTCCTTTTCATCTGCTCTTGCTGTCAGCATAATAATTGGCACTTTGGAATACTGACGAATCTCACGACACACCTGCCAACCATCCATTTTCGGCATCATAACATCCAGAAGAATCAGGTCGATATTTTTATTTTCAAAGAAAATATCAACAGCTTCCTCTCCGTCTGCAGCCTCAATAACTTGATAACCGGCTTTTGTCAGGAAATCACGAACCAGCTTACGCATTCTCATTTCATCATCAACGACTAAAATTTTGCAATCATCCATATTTTCATCTCCAAAAATCTATTCAATAGTCCAAAGAGCTCTCTATTATGTTTGTCTGAGACGAGCCCTTATTCACCTGATAACGTTATGGTTATCTTAGTCACGTTCTGTGAAAAACATGTGAAATATTTTTCTGAAAGACAATGTTCTCAATTATCCGAAAGAATATTGCAAAACTTTTTGAAAGTCTCATTTCCAATAAGTTTATCACTACCCATGACATAAATATTCAAAAGCTGATCTATATTATATTTTGAGAGATAATCATAAACTACACTATTTTTATTTTCATATTTTAAGCTGACCAATAAAATGCTGCCCCCATTTTTGCCTACAAGAGGAGCCGATACCAGAGCATCCGGGAAATTCTTATCCTCGCCGCTGGAAAAAGCAATGGTATCTGTATCATCGCACCTATCGGTAAAATATTTTGAAATCGCCACACTGGTTTTGAAACGGTCCGAACCAGAAAGACGAATCACATTTTTTTGCCCATTTTCTGCTAGCTTATTAACATATTCATCATTGACGACCACATCTCCGCCTACAATATAGATGGTTTTAAAACGACTTAGAAGTTTCCGTGAATCATCCCTCAATTGCAAAGTTCGGTCTGTCAAAAGGATCGGCATCTGATAAGTAGCACACCAGGAAGATATAGACAAAGCATCCGCGGGCGACAGTCCCGTAGCCAGAACGCAGGCATCGCCTATATAATTTTCATTATTCAATATGGCTTTGCAAACTTCCTCCGCTGTTTCAAAACGATTTTCACCTGCAAGATTTTCAACGGTTCCATCATTTACAGACAAGCCTGTTGCCGCCTCTAACTGTTCATAGAAATCAGCACTGAATCCACCACCGATAACAGTCACCTTTTTAAGATTTTTGCCCCATTTACCGGAAAGAAGTTCCTTAACATTTGCATTAAGTTCATTAAGTCCTGAAAGCAATATGGGAGCATCAACAGTACCGGCATAAGCCGATGCCGATAAACCATCTGGGAAATCACTGCTTTTGACGATAATAACCTGCTCAGCTCCATCAGGATAGGCTTCTTTAACCGTCTTAATCGCCGTCTCATAACGATTGTCGCCGCCAATTCGTTTTGTTACCTTTTCTTGTGTTGGATTCGGCGTAGGCGTTGGGATATTGGTTGGTTCAACCGTCGGTATTGCAGTCGGAACAGCCGTGGGTTCAACTGTTGGCTCTATGGTTGGATTAGGCGTTACCGTCGGTTTGACAGTCGGTGTTGCCGTTACGGTAGGTACTATCGTTGGTTCCGGCGTTGCAGTTGGCTCTGGTGATTCTGTGGGTTCCTCAGTGGGTTCAGGTGTTACTTCTTTCGCATCTGCCACAGCCAAAGCTTTGATATGGAAATTTCCTACATTAGCTGTAACTCCAGTCCGCTCAGACTTCGTATCAGCCCACGTTTTAAGATCTGTCCAGGTCGTACCATCAATTTTGAAGAAACTCTCGCCTTCATTCATGGCAACAGCGCTGGTGTAATTGGACGATCCCGCTTCATATGTAAGATAAATGTCTCCTTTATTGGCTCTGGACAAGGTCACAACTACCGAAAATTTTTCACCTGCCTTAATCGATACGGTAGATGAAAGATCAATGGTATGATAGCCTGCATAAGGAATGGTTGTATCCGTCTCTGCTTCTGCAACAAGAGTGCCATCTGTCGGATCATCTTTCACATCTTTATATA